>NZ_LAJY01000242.1 GCF_000963705.1 Elstera litoralis
CCCCGCCAGTTCGGGCTGACGGCTATCGCCGCTGCTCAGGAACCAGACATTGAAGCTGCGGTGAATCTTACCATCGGCTTTCAGCGTTTCAAACCAAGCGATTTGCTGCGGGCTCAGGCGCGATTCGCCGCCTTTCGGCGTCTTTCCCGCAAAGCCCTTGGCGTACATATCATAGTCGGAAGCCACCGGAATGCGGACGGTAATCTGCTGCCCGATGATGGCGGGGTTTGCCATCACCTGATCGCGGATTTCATCGCCTGCGCCGTTGGAGAGCAGCGTGTAAAGCGCGCGCAGCTCGTTCCGGTCTTTCACGTCGGGGAAAGAGGTGCGCAACGCCGCCCGGGCAACGCCCTGGTAGTCGCCCGCCCGCAGATCGTCCGGGCTGCGCTTGCCGCCGGGATCGACCAGCGCCGGATCGACGGTGACGGTGAGGGTCATCGTCGTCGCGGTGAAGGCGGTGTAACCCTGGCCAATGATGCTCCAGAGCAGCACGGCCAGCGCAATGATCGAGATCAGAATGGCGGAAAGCCCATAGGCGCGGAACCGCCATTCAGAGCCATACCGCCGCTTCAAGCGTTTTTTTGGCCTCGTCGGTGGCGTGCACACCGAGGGCCGCCCCCTGGGGGCGTTCGACGATATCAGTCATATTTTTCCCGATATTTGCGCACAACGGCCAGAGCGATAACGTTCAGGCACAGGGTGATGACGAACAGCACCAGCCCGAGGGCGAAGGCCGAGAGGGTTTTGGGGCTATCGAACTCTTGGTCGCCGACCAGAAGCGTTGCGATTTGCACCGTCACCGTCGTCACCGCCGCGAGCGGGTTGAAGGTGAGGTTGGCGGCCAGACCGGCGGCCATAGCCACGATCATCGTTTCGCCAATCGCGCGGCTGATGGCCAGCATGACGGCGGCGACGATCCCTGGCAGGGCGGCGGGGAGCACCACTTGCCGGATGGTTTCCGACTTGGTGGAGCCGAGCCCATAGGCCCCGTGGCGCAGGCTTTGCGGCACGGCGTGGATCACATCGTCCGCCAGCGAGGAGACGAAGGGAACAATCATGATCCCCATCACCACGCCTGCGGCCAAAGCACTTTCCGACGCCACATCCAGCCCCATAGCCGTTCCGGCATCGCGCACGAAGGGGGCGACGGTGAGGGCGGCGAAGAAGCCGTAAACCACGGTCGGGATCCCCGCCAGCACTTCCAGCACCGGCTTTGCCACCGAACGCAGGCGCGGGCTGGCATAATCGGCCATGTAAATCGCCGACAACAGCCCAACCGGCACCGCCACCAACATCGCAATCACCGTAATCAGCAGCGAGCCGGTGAACAGCGGCAGGAAGCCGAAGGCCCCGGAGGAGCCAACCTGATCGGCACGAATGGCCGTTTGCGGGCTCCATTGCAGACCGAAGAGGAAATCCAGCGCCGGATATTTGGTGAAGAAGCGCATCGATTCGAAGATGAGCGACGCAACAATGCCCACGGTGGTCAGAACGGCAATGGTGGAGGCGATAATCATCACTACCATCGCAAAACGTTCGACCCGGTTGCGGGCGCGCATCTGCGGATTGATCCGCCAGAAGCCGACCGCGAACCCGGCAACGCCAAGGCAGGCGCCGACAATGCTGACGATCCACGCGCCGGTTTCATGCAGCCCGTGATAGTTGCGCACCGCATCGGCAATCGCCGGGTCCGGGGTGCGGGTGCCCGCATTCCCATAGGCGAAATTGCGGATGTCTGCCATCACCAGCGTGAGCTGGTTCGAACTCATCGCCCGGTAGCTCTCGGGCATGGCACTCAGCACCATATGTTCGATGACCGTCGGCTCCAACACCGCCCACAGCAGCATCACGGCGGCCGCAGGAACAAGGCACCAGAGCGCCATGTAATAGCCATAATAGCTGGGTAGGGAATGCATGCTGGCGCGGATGCGCGTGCCTTCCATCGCCAAAACACGGCGTCGACCCAAGAAGAAAGCGAAGACCGCAAGTGCGGCAACCGCAATAAAAACGAAAGACGGGGACATGGGGACCCCTCATGTAACCGAAAAAAGGAAAAACGGATTTTTGTTTATTCGGGAAAGTCCCATCGCCGCGCAATGGTTTTCAACCGAATACAGCGACGGGGGCCCGTTGCCGAGCCCCCACCCTGATTACATCGCCAGCTTGGCGAGGCCAACCGAGGATTCACGCACCTTGGCGCGGTCCGCATCCGGCAGCGGGATCAGGCCCTTATCGGCCAGATAGCCTTCTTTGCCGTAGGCTTTTTCCGAGACGAATTCGGTGACGAATTCTTTGATGCCCGGAATAACGCCGACGTGTGCGTTCTTCACGTAGAAGAAGATCGAACGCGAAACCGGGTACTTGCCTGCCGAGATGTTTTCGAAGGTCGAGTCGAAGCCTTCGATCTGGCTGCCCTGAACCTTGTCCTTGTTCTGATCGAGGAAGCTATAGCCGAAGATCCCCAGGGCTTCCGGCGAGGTGTTCAGCTTCTGGATAATCAGATTGTCGTT
>NZ_LAJY01000243.1 GCF_000963705.1 Elstera litoralis
ATGTTTCTAGAAATTTTTATGTACTTATGAAGAGCAATATCCTTACTCGCGACTCTCGATCATTGACACAGCGCCCCCTCCGCGTGCCATAATTGGCCTCTGCACCCCCAAGGAGCGCCGAATTCTGCGAGCGATATAAAGAATGAACCCGACCGGCGCAATCATTAGCTTTTCTTTTGAAAATACAAAAAAATGCCTTTTCCACGGTCTGGCCGTTTTATTCTTAAATGGCGTCACGATTCTGCTGCTGTTAGGACACGCCGAAAATCATACGCTCGCGCTGATGCCGAGTGTTCTTACAATTCCTCTCCTCACCCGGTTGTGCTGGCTGTTCGGCCAAGAAATACGGCGGCTCGCCAGCCTGAACACACAAAGCCATGATTCTTCTCTTTAGAGCCGCGCGCCTTTAATCTGGCGCGGCTCTAAAAGCCGCCATTGAGGCGGCGGCCAAGGGCGCGGATGCGCCCGCCCGGCGAGGGCCAAAATAAACCTAGAGTATCGTGCGTCACATTTGACGCGCGATACTCTAGAGGAAATGGGCGTTGAGCTTGGCCAAGAGGCGGGCCAGGGCCGCATCCTCATAGTGAACCGCCGCACCGCTCCCCCAAACCGGGCCGGGCCAAGCGGCATCGCCCTCGGTGCGCGCCACGATATGAATGTGCAACTGCCGCACGATATTGCCGAGTGCGCCGATATTGAGTTTCAACGGGGCCGTCACCGCGCGTAAAACTTCGGCGCATTGGCTTATCTCGGCCCATAGGCGCGCCCGATCCGCGGGCGCTAAATCGAGAATTTCCACGGCTCCCGCCCGACGCGGCACGAGGATAAGCCAGGGAAACCGCGCGTCCTTCATCAGCAGAAGCGTAGACAGCGGCAAGGCTGCGACCGGCGCCGTATCCTGCGCAAGCCTGCTATCGAGCGAAAACCCGCCCTCTGTCCCATCTCCCGGCTTGACCGATGTGCTTGCCCCGCTCACTCTCTACGCCCTTTCGCTTATGTTCCCCAGAGGATTACCGTGGATTTACTGCTGCACAATAGCCTTACCCGCCACAAGGAGGTTTTTACCCCCGCTGATCCGGCGCGTGTGACGCTCTATGTCTGCGGCCCCACGGTCTATGATCGTGCCCATTTAGGCAATGCCCGCGCCGCCGTGGTCTTCGATACGCTCTATCGGGTCCTGCAAGAAAAATATCCCGAGGTGGTATACGCCCGCAATATTACCGATGTGGACGATAAGATTAATCACGCCGCCGCTGAGCGCGGCGTTGCCATCGGCGTGATTACGGCGGAAACCGAACGCTATTATCTTGAGGATATGGACGCGCTCGGCGTGCTGCACCCCGTCATCCAGCCGCGCGTGACCGACCATATCCCCCAGATTATCGCTCTCGTGGAAAAGCTGATCGCGGCGGGCCATGCCTATGAAGCCGAAGGCCATGTGCTGTTCGACGTGCCGTCGATGCCCGACTACGGTCGCCTCTCCGGCCATAGCCGCGACGAGCTGATCGCGGGCGCGCGCGTCGATGTCGCCCCCTATAAGCGCGACCCGGCGGATTTCGTGCTGTGGAAACCCTCCACCCCCGATCTGCCCGGCTGGGATAGCCCCTGGGGTCGCGGGCGGCCCGGCTGGCATATCGAATGCTCGGCGATGATCGAGGCGCATTTGGGCGAGACCATCGATATTCACGGCGGCGGCGCGGATTTGATCTTCCCGCACCATGAGAATGAAATCGCCCAATCGACCTGCGCCCATCACGGCGCGCCGCTGGCGCGCTACTGGCTGCACAACGGTATGTTGCGCGTCGAGGGCGAGAAAATGTCCAAATCCTTGGGCAATTTCTTCACCGTGCGCGACCTGCTCGACCGCGCCCCCGGCGAGGCCATCCGCCTGCTCCTGCTCTCCTCCCATTACCGGCAACCGCTGGATTGGACCGAGAAGGGCTTGCAGGAAGCCGTCGGCGCGCTCGACCGCTTCTATCTGGCGCTGCGCCGGGTGGCCGATATTATGGTCGACCCGCAGCAGCCGGAGGGGGTGCTGACTGCCCTGTCGGACGATCTCAATACGCCGCTGGCGCTCTCCACGCTGCACGCGCTGGTGACGGACTTGAACAAGAGCGAAAACTTCAATGAAATGGTCTGGCTGAAGTCGGAGATCCTCGGCGCGGGCCAGTTGCTCGGCCTGCTCCAGCATGACCCCGAGGAATGGTTGCAGCGCGGCGGCTCCGCCGATCTGACGGCGGAGACCATCGAAGCCATGTTGGCGGACCGCATCGCCGCCCGCAAAGCCAAAGATTTCGCCGCCGCCGACCGAATTCGGGACGAGCTCATTGCAGCGGGGATTATTCTAGAAGACGGCATCGACGGCACCAGTTGGCGGCGTAAGAGCTAACCGTCCTCAAGTAGGCCCAGGGCCGGTAGGACGACAAGAATAGAGTCGGGAAAAATCATGGCAGAGCGCGTTTATCTTTTTGATACCACCTTACGCGACGGGGCACAGACCTCCGGCGTGGATTTTTCCGTTGCCGATAAGCGCGCGATGGCGATTGCCCTCGATAAGCTCGGCATCGATTACGTCGAAGGCGGCTGGCCCGGCGCAAACCCGACCGATGATGCGTTCTTCGGCGATGCGCCCACGCTGAAGCGCGCCAAATTCACCGCTTTCGGCATGACACGCCGTCCGGGGCGCAGCGTCGGCAATGATCCGGGGCTCGCGGCGCTGGTGAACTCCGGCGCGCCGGTGGTGACGCTGGTCGGCAAAAGCTGGGATTTTCACGTCGATGTGGCGCTGAACATCCCGCGCGAGGAAAATATCGCCATGATCGGCGATAGTATCGCCCATCTGGTCAGCCTTGGGCGCGAGGCGATCTATGACGCCGAGCATTTCTTCGACGGCTATAAGGCCAATCCCGCCTATGCGCTGGCCTGTCTGAAGGCAGCCCAGGACGCGGGCGCGCGCTGGACGGTGCTCTGCGATACCAATGGCGGAACCCTGCCGCACGAGGTCGCCCGCATCGTCCGCGAGGTCACCGCCCATTTCCCCGGCGAGACTTTAGGCATCCACGCCCATAATGATACGGAAAACGCCGTCGCCAACTCGCTCGCCGCCGTCGAAGCCGGGGTGCGGCAGGTGCAGGGCACCATCAACGGCTTGGGCGAGCGCTGCGGTAACGCCAATCTGATTTCGGTGATCCCCAGCCTCATGCTGAAAATGGGCTTCGACACGGGGCTTCCCGTGGAAGATTTGCGCCATCTTACCGGCCTGTCGCATCTGCTGGATGAGCGCCTGAACCGCGCACCGTTCAAGCACGCCGCCTATGTGGGCGCGTCGGCCTTTGCCCATAAGGGCGGCCTGCACGTGTCGGCGGTGGAAAAAGACCCGCGCACCTACGAGCATATCCCCCCCGAAACCGTGGGCAATCGGCGGCGGATTCTCGTGTCGGATCAGGCCGGGCGCTCGAACGTCATTTCCCGCTGCCGCGATTTGGGCATCGAGGTGCCGCCCGAAACCAGCAAGATCGACGCGCTGGTCGATCTGGTCAAATCCCGCGAGTTCGACGGCTATTCCTACGACGGGGCCGATGCCAGCTTCGAGTTGCTCGCCCGCCGCCTGTTCGGCGAAGTGCCGGATTATTTCACCGTCACCTCCTTCCGCGTGCTCGACGAGCGGCGCTGGAATGCCTTAGGCAAGCTCGTCACCCTGTCGGAAGCGACCATCCGCGTTACCGTCGGCGATAAGCAGGAAATGACCGTGGCGGACGGCAACGGCCCGGTGAACGCGCTTGATGCGGCCTTGCGCAAGGCGCTGATCCCGCTCTACCCCAGCTTGGATGATATCCATCTAACGGACTATAAGGTCCGCATCCTCTCGCCCCAGGACGGCACCAAGGCGGTGACGCGGGTGATGATCGAAAGCCAGAAGGCCAATGGCGAGCGCTGGACGACAGTCGGCGTCTCCCCGAACATCATCGATGCCAGCTTTAACGCCCTGCACGATGTGATCTGCTTTGCGCTACTGAAGTTTGGCGGCTAAAGCACCACCACTCGGTTCCGCCCGCCCTGTTTGGCGCGGTAGAGGGCGCTATCGGCGCGGGCGATGAGCGTATCGAATTGGTGCTCTTGCGTCTGAAGCCCCGTCAGGCCGATGCTGATTGTCAGGCTGACGCGGCCATTCTCCAGCGGAATAATTAGCGCTTCCGTCGCCCGGCGCAGGTGATGGGCAAGGCTGGTGGCGTCCGAGGCGGTCATATTCGGTAGAATGATGGCAAATTCGTCGCCGCCGTAGCGCCCGCTCGTCTCCGCGAAAGGAAAATTCGTGCGCAGCATCGCCCCGAAGGCGGCCAGCATCGCGTCGCCCGCCGTGTGCCCATAGGTTTGATTGATCCGATCGAGGTGATCGAGGTCGAGCATCATCAGATGCAGCGGCTTGCCCGCGTCATGGGCTTTCGGGATGGCTTGGGCTAATTTTTCCAGCACGGCATTGCGGCTCAGCAGTCCGGTTGTCCGGTCCTGGAGCGCCGTCTGGCGGAGTTGCTGGTAGAGATGATCGACCGTCATCGCCATCAGGGCCACGCCCATGCACAGAACGGTGATTCCTGAGCCGAGAAATGTATAGGTCTGCCATTGGCTCGGGGCCATGAAATCGATCAGTTGCTCAAAAAGCGCGCCGCCGGTTCGGGCGGTGAAATAGAGGGTATGGCACAGAAAAACCACGGCTGCCGCCAGCGCCGCCGTTCCGGCCAAACCGCGCCGCTGAACCAACAGCGTCTCGCGCAGAAACGCAAGGCCGCTGACGATTTGAAAGCAGGAGGCGATGACGATACGGGTTGTCACATCCTGATACACCAACAGAAAATAAGCGATTCCGCCGAGATAGAGGGCAACCGGCACCAGCCCAAGCCCGATCTTCAACGGAACCCGCCGAAAACTGCGCAGCCCCGCCCACATCGAAAGCCCCGCCAGCGCAATCGGTAGATTGGCAAGGGGCGCGAAGGCAGGCGGCAGAACGCTGAACGTTAGGGCATAGAAGGTAAGCCCAATGCCATTCATCAGCGCTGACAAGGCCCAAAACAGCGCCGATAATTGCGTGCGATTGACGCGCCAGGTCATCAGCATCGCGATGGTCATAACGAAGCTGATAAAAGCGCTATTGATAAGCAGAGTGCGGCTATCCAAAATCATGGCCGGAGTCTGCTGTCTCAGCCCCCGGCGCAGCAACAAGAATCTTTTCTTGGTGAGACCGCAAAAAATAAGGCATGAGAGAGCAACCGAAGAAGGCTGGGAGCCCTGCCCGCGCGGCCTTTAGAAACTAAAATTAACACTAAATCCTTTCCATGAGTATGACATGACCTTGCGTTCCATGAGCCGCCCGCCGGAAGATCAACCCGCCTTCATTCTGGTTGAACCGCAACTCGCCGATAATATTGGTTTTGCGGCGCGGGCGATGCTGAATTTCGGCCTAACCTCCCTGCGCCTCGTCACCCCGCGCCCGGAATGGCCGAGCGAACGGGCGGTGCAGACCGCCTCCGGGGCTGGATCGGTGCTGGAGGCCGCCACCGTCCATCGCTCGATGCTGGATGCCATCGGCGATCGGCAAGTGGTCTACGCCACCTCCGCCCGCCCGCGCGAGCTGGTGAAGCGCGTCATCACGCCCCGGCAGGCGGCAGCGGAACTGCGCGCCCATGCCGCTCAAAAAATCCGCACCGCCGTTCTGTTCGGCCCCGAGCGGACGGGGCTGATTAACGACGACCTCGCCGGGTTGATGCGACCATCACCTGCCCGGTCAACCCGGACTTCTCCTCGCTCAATCTAGCGCAGGCGGTTCTGCTCATCGGCTACGAATGGTTCCAGGCCGCCGATGCCACGCCTGCGACCGAATTGCGCGCCGGCGGGGCCGAGATTGCCAGCCGCGAGCATTTGGAAAGCTATCTGTTGCGTCTCGAAAGCGAGCTGACCGAGTGCGGCTTTCTGCGCATCCCCCATATGCGCCCGGCGATGATCCGCAATATCCGCGCGCTATTCGGGCGCATTCAACTGACGGATCAGGAGGTTCGCACCCTGCACGGCATGCTGACCGAGCTTGTGACCAAGCGCCTGTCTGCTAATTCACTTGAAGCGCCCGATGGGGAGAAGTAGCAGAGACGGCAGCGCGCGGGTTTCGCACAGCGGATTGGTCAGGAGACGGTGATGACGGAAAAAGTGGCCCTAATTACGGGCGTAACGGGGCAGGATGGGGCGTATCTGGCACGGCTGCTGTTGGCCAAAGGCTATAAGGTGCATGGGGTCAAACGCCGCTCCTCCTCGTTCAATACGGGCCGGATCGACGATATTTATCAGGATATCCACGAGGCCGACGCGCGCTTTCGCCTGCACTACGGCGATATGACCGATTCGACCAATATCATCCGCCTCGTCCAAGAAACCCAGCCGGACGAAATCTATAACCTCGCCGCCCAAAGCCATGTGCAGGTGAGTTTCGATACCGCCGAATATACCGCCAATGCCGACGCCATCGGCGTGCTGCGCCTACTTGAAGCAATGCGGATTTTAGGCCTGGGCAAAAAAGACGCGCTTCTACCAAGCCTCGACCTCGGAACTTTACGGCTTGGTGCAGGAAACGCCGCAGCGGGAAACGACGCCCTTCTATCCGCGTTCGCCCTATGCCGTGGCGAAACTCTACGGCTATTGGATTACGGTAAACTACCGCGAATCTTACGATTTCTATGCCTGCAACGGCATTCTGTTTAACCATGAAAGCCCCATTCGCGGCGAAACCTTCGTGACCCGCAAGATTACCCGCGCGGTGGCCGCCATCGAGCTTGGTCAGCAAGAGACGCTCTACCTGGGCAATCTCGACGCGAAACGCGACTGGGGCCATGCCCGCGATTATGTCGAAGGCATGTGGCGGATCCTCCAGCAGCCGACGCCGGAAGATTTCGTGCTGGCGACTGGCGAAACCCGTTCGGTGCGCGAATTCGTCGAACTGGCCTTCGCCGAAACCGGCCGTCAGATCGTCTGGACCGGCAGCGGCGTCGATGAAATTGGCACCGATGCCAAAACCGGCAAACCGCTGGTGAAGATCGATCCGCGCTACTTCCGCCCCGCCGAAGTTGATTTGCTGCTCGGCGACGCCACTAAAGCCCAGCAAAAACTGGGATGGACGCCGAAAGTGGCGTTCCGCGATCTCGTCAAGGAAATGGTCGCGTCCGACCTCAGCCTGCTGAAAACCGGCGTCGGCCTTGGGGCGGGGTCCGAGTAAGCGGAGGCGATGACCCCACCGCTCCGTCTGAAGCGCAACGCGCTGTCCAATTTTGCCGGGCTGATGACCGTCAGCCTGCTGCCCCTGATCGCGAGCATTCTCTATGTGCCGCTGCTCGGGATGGATCGGTTCGGCGTGGTGGGGACCGCGAGTTTTTTGATTACTTTAGCTGCAAGCCTCGATTTCGGCATGGCGCGGGCAGTCACGCAGAAGTTTGCGCAGATGCCGCCCGACGGCCTACAGGATGGCGGAGCGCGCAGCTTCGCCCGCGTCGCCTTCTGGGTTTACCTGCTCATAGTCGCGGCGCTGGCGGGCGCAGTTGCGGCGGGCGCGGATTATCTCACCCAATATTGGCTCATCATCCCGCCGACGCTGCACGCCGAAACTCAGTATGCCCTCCTGATCGGCGGCCTCACCCTCGTTCCGCACTGCCTGAGGGTTATTCCCTTGGCGGCGTTGAACGGCTTGGAGCGGCAGGGGGTGAGCAATCTTCTGCAAACCGGCACGCTGGCGTTTCGCCTCGCCATCTCGCTGCTGATTCTGGAGACGATCGAGCGTTCGCTCACGGCCCTGATGCTGACCTGGCTCATCGCGTCGATTCTCGAAAGCCTCGTGATTCTCTGGGTGACCGCGCGCTGCCTGAAGCCTCTCAACCGCGCCCCCATCGGCCCGATGCGCTGGGCAATTCTCCACGATCTCGCCCGCGCCAGCCGCAGCGACGGCACCTCGGCCCTCGTTGGCCTTGCGACTAATTTTGCCGATAAGCTCATCTTGAGCCGCTTGCTGCCCATCGATCTCTTCGGTCTCTACCATCTCATCAGCCTGCTCGGCACTTCCTTGAACCGATTGACCGCGCCGATTGCCTTTGCCGCCTTTCCCCGCTGGATTGCCTATCAGGCCACGGGCGACCGCGCCGCCTTGAGCAGCAGCTACCGTGCCGCGTCCCAAATCGCAGCCGCCCTGATCTTGCCGACGATGGTTGCCGGCCTGCTGTTTGCGCCGCTGGTCTTGGCCGCGCTGTTCCCATCCGCCCTGATCCCGCCCGATCTGATTTTAGCGTTTCGCCTGATCGTTCTCAGCGGGGCGGCAAATGCGCTGGGATTTATGCCCTATCTAGCCCAACTCGCCACCGGATCGACGCGCGTGATCTTGCGCTTTGCCCTACTCTCGGGCGCGCTGTATCTGCCGCTGATTCTGCTGGCGACGCCCAGCTTGGGCCTGTTTTTGCCGATTGGAGCGCGACTGCTGTTGGAGGGGGCCGGTTTCGCCCTTTTCGCCATCGTGCTCCACCGCCGGGTTTTGCCGGGCGACGGCGGGCGTTGGCTGCGCGAATCGCTCCTGGCCCCTTTGGCTGGGTTGGCGTTGCCGTTCGCGGTGGGAGCTTTCTGGCTGGCCGATGCCCCGCCGACGCTGACGAGTTTCGCCAAGGCGTGCGGGGTTGGAAGCGTCGGAATCCTAGGCGCGCTCATCGCAACCCCCGCCGGGCGGCGGCAGATTAACACCCTGTTCCGACGCCTGCCCGTCTTTCCGCGCGGACGGGGATAGCATCGCGGCCCCGGCTTCGGTAGGATGCGGGCCATCATTGCGTGTTGCTTGGGGTCCGAATACCGATGGCCGACGTCCGAAATTGGCAAGAACTCAGTCGCGCTATCGTCAAATTGATCCGCGATCAATATGGAATCGATGAAGCTATTCTGAAGCGGACCGCTGTGCTGGAGACCGATATCGGCCTCAGCATCGATCAAGTCGAAGCGATTCTGGATTATATTACCGAGACCTTCGAAATCCGCTTCCCGGCAGGCACGCTGAACGAAGTGCTGAAGTTGGAAGAACTGTGCCTGCTCGCCTGCTGGCTGAAGGGCTACTACAAACAACCCACGTTTATTTC
>NZ_LAJY01000244.1 GCF_000963705.1 Elstera litoralis
GCAGTAATGCGTGAAGCTAACCAGTACTAATACCCCGATCGGCTTGATCGCAAATCTTGCGCTTCAGGATCTAATCCAGAAGCAAAAACTCTCGCGCGCAGCGGCAAACCCCACAACTAAACTCTCGCAAGTTCATTCCAAAAACCCAAATCAACTCTGATCGCAGCGCCAAAACGCCGCAAACAGAGTGTGTAAACGCCCTCAACTAGGCCAAAGGCCGATAGGGCAAAAAAAACACGTCATGCGGTTCGACAACCTGGTGGCCATAGCAAGGAGCCCGCACCCGATCCCATCCCGAACTCGGCCGTGAAAATCCTTAGCGCCAATGGTACTTTGTCTTAAGACACGGGAGAGTAGGTCGCTGCCAGGTCCTCAAACCGCATAACAAAAAACGCCTTAAGCAGCGCAACGCGCCATAGGCAAAAAACAAAAAATCAACACACACTCACAGTCTCTCGAAAAAAACGTCCTCAAGTAGGCGCAAGCCGATAGGACAAAAAAACGTCCTCAAGTAGCGCTACGCGCGGTAGGACAAAAAAACGTCCTCAAGTAGCGCTACGCGCGGTAGGACAAAAAATAAACGCGCTCAAGTAGGCGCAAGCCGATAGCGCAAACATACAAACGCGGGGTGGAGCAGCCCGGTAGCTCGTCAGGCTCATAACCTGAAGGCCGCAGGTTCAAATCCTGCCCCCGCAACCAAATTATACCGCCAAACCCCCCGCCAAAAACGGGGGGTTTGGCGTTTTACCCCTATTTGGCCTTCGACGGCGCAAAATGGGCCACCAGCGCGTGACGATCGCCCGGATAGGTGAGGCGGACAAAGGTGAGGAAAGCGCCCGCGTTCCAGGTGCGGCGATCGACAACAAGGCACGGGCTGCGCGGCGGAATATCTAGCATGTCGGCGGTTTTCGTATCAGCGGCGACGGCGCGAACCTGATGTTCGGCGGAACTCCACGGCACGCGGCCCAGCAACCAAGGCCCCGGCGCGATGGCCTCAAACGGCTCGGCCTCGGCGTCAGGCACTGCCGTGAGATTGATGAGGCGGCTTTCTAAACAGAAGGCTTGCGCCCCGCCCGATGCCGCGCGGTAAGCGCCAGAACCGCATCGGCGGGCGTTACTTCCAGCCGTTTGCGGTCTTCGGCGATGCTCAATCGTCTCAGCCGGGTGAGGCGCTCGTAGCCATAGGTGAGCCCGAGCGCCTCGACCTCCTGTTTTATGTCCCGAATATCCAAAATCGCCGATTCGGCCCTGGGATAAGCGACGAAACTGCCCGATTTGCGCCGCCGCTCGATCAACCCGGCTTTGACCATCTGCGTCAAAACCTTATTCACCGTCATCCGCGAACAGCCGTAATGGGCGGCAAGTTCCACCTCGAACTGAAGGCGATGGCCCGGCGGCCACGCGCCCGACAGGATATTGCCCTCGATCTCGTCGTAGATTTTTTGGTGGAGCGAGGCGGGCCGGTCGGCTGAGTCCGGGCGCACATCGGGGGCGAAATTCGTATCCATCGGCGTATTTTACGCGAGCGCCAGCAGCGCCGCCATCGTTGCGTGAAACCGCCGTTCAATCGCGTCGCGCTGGCGATGCCGTCCGCCCGCCACCTGTTTGCGGCCCGCGACCCAAACGCAGTCCGGGCGGCCCTGGTTGGCGAAGATCCAGGCGTCGAGAATCGCATCGTCTGGCATCGTCGCAATCCCCGTCGCGGTCAGGCTGATGAAATCGGCGGGATGATCGGGAGCAAGGCCGACTTTCGTGCCGAGGGCGCGGCCACCGCCCAGCAGCGCATCCTCGAACAGCCGCCGCCCGGTGGACTGCCCCGCGCGCGTCATCACATTGCGCGAGCGATGCTTAAAGCGCTGGGAATATTCCAGCAGGCGCAATTCGTCGGGCAGGCCGATGAGAATATTCGAATCGGACCCGATGCCGAAAACGCCCCCGGCCTCAGTGAAGGGAACCGCGTCGAAAATCCCATCGCCCAGATTAGCCTCGGTGATTGGGCATAGGCCTGCGACCGCGCCCGACTGTGCCAAGCGCGCCGTTTCGTCCGCCGTCATATGGGTGGCATGCACGAGGCACCAGTTGGGCGTCACCGCGCAGTGATCGAACAGCCATTGCACGGGCCGCGCGCCGGACCAAGCAAGGCAATCCTCCACCTCTTTCACCTGCTCGGCGATATGGATGTGCACCGGCGCGTCGCCCGCCAGCGGGATCAGGTGCGCGAGTTCCTCCGGGGTTACGGCGCGTAGGCTGTGAGGCGCAAGGCCGACGCGGGCTGCCGGGAGATCGGCCACGGCGGCGCGGCAACCGTCGAGCAATCGGGCGAACCTATCGAGATCGTTGATAAAGCGCCGCTGCCCGTCCGCCGGGGCCGCGCTGCCGAAGCCGGAATGGGCGTAGAAGACCGGCAGCAGCGTAAGGCCAATGCCGGTTTCGGCGGCAGCGGCGGCGATGCGGGCCGCCATTTCCGCCGGGTCCGCATAGGGGCGACCGTCGGGGGCATGGTGCAGGTAGTGAAACTCGCCGACGCGCGAAAACCCGGCTTCCAGCATTTCCATGTAAAGCTGGCTTGCGATTGCCTCTACCTGATCGGGCGTGAGCGCGAGGGCGAAGCGGTACATCAGCGTCCGCCAACTCCAAAAACTATCGGGGCCGGGGCCGCGCACTTCCGCGAGGCCGGCCATGCTGCGTTGAAACGCGTGGCTGTGTAGATTGGGCATGCCGGGCAGGAGAATGGCGTGCCGTTCGTCCCCCGGCTGCGCGGGCACACCGGCGGCGAGCGCGGCGATGCGGCCCCCGTCGATTTCCAGCCGAACATCCTGCTGCCAGCCCTGGGGTGTGAGCGCGCGCTGTGCGTGAATACCCGTCATACTGGCAGCCCTCGTCATCGGTTCGGTCCAGAAAGCGCTTGCGTCGCTTTTCATTATGTCTATACATTATCGGACGAAAAGGAAAGAGGCGCGCCCGATGTCATCCCAATTTTCAGCCCCCCATCCTGGCCCCACCGAAGCCTGCGAGCGACTGTGGCGGAATGCAAGATTGGCGACGCTGAACCCGGATTTGCCGGGGCTTGGCCTCGTTGAGGCCGGGGCGATTGCGGTTGCGGGCGGGCGCATTCTCTATGCCGGGCCGGAAGCGGCGCTACCGCCCGCCTATCGGGCGGCGGATGCGGTGATCGACTGCGGCAATCGCTGGATCACCCCCGGCTTGATCGACTGTCACACCCATCTCGTCCACGCGGGCAATCGCGCCCATGAGTTTGAACTACGCCTCAATGGCGCAAGCTATGAGGAGATCGCGCGGGCGGGCGGCGGGATCGTCTCGTCGGTCAGCGCGTTTCGCGCCGCGAGCGAGGACCAGCTAACCGCCGAATCGCTGCCACGCCTGGACGCGCTGATGGCGGAAGGCGTGACGACCATCGAGATTAAATCCGGCTATGGGCTGGACCGGGAAAACGAGGGCAAGGCCCTGCGCGTGGCCCGCCGCCTGGGCCGCGAGCGCGATATTAGCGTGCGGACCACCTTTTTGGGCGCGCACGCGCTGCCGCCGGAATTCAAGAATAATCAAACGGGCTATCTCGACCGGGTAATCGCCGACATGCTCCCGGCGCTGGCGGCGGACGGCCTAGTCGATGCGGTCGATGGGTTTTGCGAAAATGTCGCTTTCTCGCCCGCCGAAATGCGGCGCGTGTTCGAGGCGGCAAAAGCCCTGGGGCTTCCGGTGAAGCTGCACGCCGATCAGCTCTCTAACCTCAACGGCGCGGCGCTGGCGGCGGAGTTTGGCGCGCTGTCCGCCGATCATCTGGAGTTTACCGACGAAGCGGGCGTGGTTGCGATGAAGCAGGCGGGCACGGTGGCGGTGATTCTGCCGGGGGCCTTTTACTTCATCCGCGAAACCCAAAAGCCGCCGCTCGATCTATTTCGCAAGCACGGCGTGCCGATGGCGCTGGCGACCGACAATAACCCCGGCACCGCGCCGCTTACGTCGTTGCTGCTGACGCTGAATATGGCCGCGACCCTGTTCCGCATGACGGTCGATGAATGTCTGGCCGGGGTAACGCGCGAGGCCGCCCGAGCCCTCGGGCTTCAGGCCGAGGTCGGGACGCTGGAAGCCGGGAAATGGGCCGATTTCGCCCTGTGGAACATCGAGCGCCCGGCGGAACTCGTCTACCGCATGGGCTTTAACCCGCTACACGCCCGCGTTTGGCGGGGGCAATAGCCCTTTCTTTTAGAGGATTTTCCCCATGAGTCTCACGCTTCATCCCGGCGCGGTGCCGCTCGCGACCTTCGAGACGCTCTATTGGACCGGGGCGGCGGCGAAGATCGATGCCTCGTTTCATCCGGGCGTCGAAAAGGCAGCGGCGCGGATTGCCGAGATTGCCGGGGGCGACGCGCCGGTCTACGGCATCAATACGGCTTCGGCAAACTCGCCAGCATCCGCATCGCCCCCCAAGACGTGACCGTGCTTCAGCGCAATTTGATCCTCTCCCACTGCTGCGGGGTGGGGGAGCCGCTGGCGAACGATATCGTGCGGCTGATTATGGCGCTAAAGCTCGTCTCGCTCGGGCGCGGGGCCTCGGGCGTGCGGCTTGGGGTGATAACGCTCATCGAAGCGATGCTGGAGCGGGGCGTGACGCCGGTTATTCCCGAAAAAGGCTCGGTCGGTGCGTCGGGGGATCTGGCCCCGCTGGCCCATATGGCGGCGGTGATGATTGGCGAAGGCGAGGCTTTTTACGGGGGTGAGCGGCTGCCGGGGGCGGAAGCGCTGGCCCGCGCCGGGCTTCACCCGATTGTGCTCGCGGCCAAAGAGGGCCTCGCCCTCATCAATGGCACTCAGGTTTCCACGGCTTTGGCGCTGGTCGGCCTGTTCCGCGCCCATCGCGCCGCGCAATCGGCGCTGATAACCGGGGCGCTGTCGACCGACGCGGCGATGGGCTCCTCCGCGCCGTTTCATCCCGATATTCACATGCTGCGCGGCCATCGCGGCCAGATCGATGCGGCGACGGCGCTGCGCGGCCTGCTCGACGGCTCGCCGATCCGCGCCAGCCACAGCCAGGGCGACGAGCGCGTGCAAGACCCCTATTGCATCCGCTGTCAGCCGCAGGTCGATGGCGCGTGTTTGGATCTGCTGCGCCAGGTGGCGCGGACGCTCGAAATCGAGGCGAATGCTGTTACCGATAATCCGCTGGTCCTGTCCGATAATTCGGTCGTCTCCGGCGGGAATTTCCATGCGGAACCGGTGGCCTTTGCCGCCGATCAAATCGCGCTGGCGGTCTGCGAGATCGGCGCGATTGCCCAGCGCCGCATTGCGCTGCTGGTCGATCCGGCGCTCTCCTACGGGCTGCCCGCCTTTCTGGCGAAAGCGCCGGGGCTCAACTCCGGGCTGATGATTGCCGAAGTCACCTCGGCGGCGCTGATGTCGGAAAATAAGCAGATGGCGCATCCGGCCTCGGTCGATTCAACGCCGACCTCCGCCAATCAGGAAGATCACGTTTCGATGGCCTGCCACGGCGCGCGGCGGCTGCTGGCGATGACCGAAAACCTGTTTGCGATTATCGGCATCGAAGCGCTGACGGCGGCCCAAGGCATCGAGTTTCGCGCGCCGCTCGTCACCAGCCCCGCCCTGCAAAAAAGTGATCGGCACGATCCGGGCGGTCGTCCCGACCCTGGAGGTCGATCGCTATATGGCCCCCGATTTGAAAGCGGCGCGCGACCTTGTGGCAAACGGGCAGCTTACCGGGGCCGTCGCGCCGGGCCTGCTGCCCAGCTTGGAGGCCTAAGATGGCGGTTGTTGAGATCGACGAGGGCGACTCGCCCCTGATTCTCGGCTTTCCCCATACGGGGACCGAGGTTCCCGCCGATATTGCCGCGCGGCTGAACGATGTGGGTCAGCAGTTGGCCGATACCGACTGGCATATTCACGAACTGTACAACGGCCTGGTACCAGGGGTGACGCGCGTGCGCGCCACCTTTCACCGCTATGTGATCGACGCCAACCGCGACCCGAGCGGCACCAGCCTCTATCCGGGGCAGAATACCACCGGGCTCATCCCCGAAACCGATTTCGACAATCAACCGCTGTGGCGGGACGGGCAGGGGCCGACGGCGGTCGATATCGCCGACCGGCTGGCGCGGTTTCACGCGCCCTATCATGCGGCGCTGGCGGCGCAAATCGCGCGCGTTAAAGCCCGGCATGGGGTGGCTATCCTCTATGATTGCCACTCGATCCGCTCCCGCATCCCGTTTCTGTTCGACGGCAAGCTGCCCGATTTCAATATCGGCACCGATAGTGGGCGCACCTGTGATGCCCGTCTGGAAGCCGCCGCCGTGGCCGTCACGTCGCAAGCCCCCGGCTATAGCACCGTACTCAACGGGCGTTTCAAAGGCGGCTGGACGACGCGCCATTACGGCACGCCCGACCGCCAGGTTCACGCGATCCAGATGGAACTCACCCAATCGAGCTATCTTGCGACCGAAACCGCGCCGTTTGCCTATGATTCTACCAAGGCCGCCAAGCTCCGCCCAATTTTGGCGGACCTCTTGCAGCGCCTCGTGCATCTCGCCCCCCGCTTGCCCCGATAAGGACCCCGCCATGACCAACCCTCGGCACAATATCCGCACCGTCCGGGCCCCGCGCGGGCGCACCCTGAACGCCAAAAGCTGGATGACCGAAGCGCCGCTGCGCATGCTGATGAATAATCTCGATCCCGAAGTGGCGGAAAACCCGAATGAGCTGGTCGTGTACGGCGGCATTGGGCGGGCGGCGCGGACCTGGGCGGATTTCGATCAGATCGTCGCGACGCTCAAAACCTTGACCGAGGAGGAGACGCTGCTGGTGCAATCCGGCAAGCCGGTCGGCGTGTTTCGCACCCATAAGCACGCCCCGCGCGTGTTGATCGCCAATTCCAACCTCGTGCCCCATTGGGCCACTTGGGATCATTTCAACGAACTCGATAAGAAGGGTCTGGCCATGTACGGCCAGATGACGGCGGGGTCGTGGATCTATATCGGCACCCAAGGCATCGTGCAGGGAACCTATGAAACCTTCGTCGAAGCCGGGCGGCAGCATTACGGCGGTAGCCTTAAAGGCAAATGGATTCTGACGGGCGGCCTCGGCGGCATGGGCGGCGCGCAGCCCTTGGCGGCGGTGATGGCCGGGGCCTGCTGCCTTGCGGTCGAGTGCAATCCCGATTCCATCGACTTCCGCCTGCGCACCCGTTACGTCGACGCCAAGGCCGAAACCCTGGATGAGGCGCTAGAGATGATCGCGCGCTGGACGAAAGCTGGCGAGGCGAAATCGGTGGGATTGCTGGGCAATACCGCCGATATTCTGCCGGAACTGGTGCGGCGAGGGGTGCGGCCCGATATCGTCACCGATCAAACGTCGGCGCACGATCCGATCAACGGCTATCTGCCGAAAGGTTGGAGCCTTGCGGAGTGGCGCGAGAAGCGCGTGAGCGATCCGAAGGCGGTGGAAAAAGCCGCGCGCGCCTCGATGCGCGAGCATGTCGAAGCCATGCTGGCCTTCTGGAACGCCGGAGTTCCGACGCTCGACTACGGCAATAATATCCGCCAAGTCGCGCAGGACGAAGGGCTGGAAAACGCCTTCGCCTTCCCCGGCTTCGTGCCCGCCTATATCCGCCCGCTGTTCTGCCGGGGCATCGGGCCGTTCCGCTGGGCCGCCCTCTCCGGCGATCCCGAGGATATTTACAAGACCGACGCCAAGGTGAAAGAACTCACTCCCGGCAATACCCATTTGCACCATTGGCTCGATATGGCCCGCGAGCGTATCGCCTTCCAAGGCCTGCCCGCGCGGATTTGCTGGGTTGGCCTCGGCGACCGCGAGCGCCTGGGGCTCGCTTTCAATGAAATGGTGCGCACGGGCGAATTGAGCGCACCGATTGTGATTGGCCGCGACCATCTCGATTCGGGCTCGGTCGCCTCGCCGAACCGCGAAACTGAGGCAATGAAGGACGGGTCCGACGCCGTGTCGGACTGGCCGCTGCTGAACGCGCTGTTGAATACCGCCTCCGGGGCAACCTGGGTGTCGCTACACCACGGCGGCGGCGTCGGCATGGGCTTTTCCCAGCATTCGGGCATGGTCATTTGCTGCGACGGCACCGATGACGCCGCCGAGCGCATCGGGCGCGTGCTGTGGAACGATCCGGCGACGGGCGTCATGCGCCACGCCGACGCGGGTTATGACATCGCGCTCGACTGCGCGCGGGAAAAGGGCCTGCGCCTGCCGGGTATCTTGGGGAATTAATCCCCTTTCAGTGTAGAAAAGGAACTGCCCCCATGAGTGTTTCCACCGTCACGCTGTTGCGCGCGCACGAGTATCGGCGCATGCCGTGGAAAAACGGTGGGGGCGAAACCACCGAAATCGCCGTGTTTCCGCCGGAAGCCGATCTTGCCGGTTTCGGCTGGCGCGTGAGCATGGCGACGGTGGCCAGCGACGGGCCATTCTCGGTGTTCGACGGGATCGACCGCACGCTGCTGATTCTCGACGGGCCGGGCATGGCGCTGACCATTGCCGAGGAACCGCCGGTGGTGCTGACGCAAACCTCTGATCCGTTAGCGTTTCCCGCCGATGCGCCAACCTCGGCGCGGCTCGTCGGCGGGCCGATCCTCGATTTGAATGTGATGACGCGGCGCGGGCAGTGGCACCATCGGGTGATCCGGCAGCGGGTTCAGGGGAGAATTGCCGTCAGCCCCGGAAACGCGTCGCATCTGCTTCTGCTCGCGCGTGGGGACCTGCGGATTGGTTATGGGGCGGGGGAATGTCAGCTTACGCCCCTTGATTGCGCCGTCATCGCCGGCGACGTTCAGATTGAAACCGATCTGCCGACCGAGATTATTCGGATCGATCTCACGAAAATCGCCTAATCGGCCCGTACGTCCAGCCCGAGGGCTTGAGCGAGGGTGACGGCTTGATCGACGGTGATGATCGCCTCTTTCAGCGCCACCTGTGCCGGATCGATCGCGCTCACATCGCTTCCGCGCAGATCGCAGCCGGTTAAATCGGCCTTGTCGAACGACGCCCCCGACAGGTCGGCGTCGCGCAGAACCGCGCCCTGGCCGCGCACCCCGGTTAGATCGGCTTCGCGCAGGCGTGTGCCGGTAATCGATGCCGAGCGCAAATCGGCCCCCGCCAAGCCGACGAAAGACCAGTCGCCGCCGTCGATCTTCAAAAGATCGAACGAGCAGCCGTCGAACCGACTGCCGACGAATTTACAGTCGATAAACTGCGTATCGAAGAATTTGCACGCGAGGAAGGTGCAGTTCACGAAGGCGGTGCTGCGGTGGATGGAGGCGTTAAAGCGTCCATTCCGAAAGATGCAGTCGGTAAACGCCGTCCCGATGCTGCGCGCTTCCATCATATCCAGATCGGTGAAAAGGGTCGCATTGAATTTCTGCCGGGAGAGTTCGGCCCCGTTCCAATCGACCGCCGCTTGCGTGGCGCTGGTTTTGGGTTTGGCGCGGTCCGTCATGGCATGTTCCCTCTCTAGTCACCGAGGGGCTTTTTAGCGTGTCGAGGCCGATTCTGCATCAATCGATGGTCAGAATGTCATCCAGATCGCTGAAGCGCGGCGGTACCGGCTGGGCCAACCACGCGGTGAGCGCTTCGGTCACGGCGTCGGGCGCTTCCAACGACGGCAGATGCCCCGCGCCGAGAATAATACGCACGATGGCCTGCGGCAGAAGCTGCGCCATGTCAGTATGGTGGCTCATCGGGTATAGTGCATCGTCCGAACCGCAGAGCAGCAACGCCGGGCCGACGAAGGCGGCGAGGGTGGCGCTTTGATCGGGCCGGTCCTTGAGGGCGAGCGACTGGCGGCGAAAAATGGCGTGGCCAAGCTGCTCGGCCATGTGAAGGATCAAATCCGCCGTGGCCTTGCCGAGGGGGCGATCTTGGGCACTATAGCCGGGCAATAGCTTCGTCTGAGCGAAGGCCGTGATGCCCATCTCGCGCGCCGCGTCGATCTCGGCCAAGCGTTGGGCCTGATGGTCGGGCGTTTCGGCGCGGTGATGGGTGGCGATCAGCGCCAGTCTTTCGATGCGATGCGGCGCTTGCCGAACCATTTCTAGGGCGACAATGCCGCCCAACCCGAGCCCGGCGACGGAGAACCGTTGCCAGGGGCTTGTTGCCAATTGGCGCGCGGCCAGGGCTTCCACACTATCGTCGTGGGTGAGATCACCGATGTGGCAGTCGGCATTAAGGCTCAGCCGCTCCCATTGGCGCGCCCAGATATCGCCGGTACAGAGCGTATCCGGCAGCAGCAACAGCGAGGGGCGGGGGCAGCCGGTCATTCTGCCGTCCATCCGCCGTCGATCAAAAGCGCGCGTTTGCCGTCGAGACGGAAGGAGGGGGGGGGCGGAAGAGTGGGGGAGGGGCATCGGATTATCCTTACGGGGCTATGGGCTCATTTTAGCGCTGAAAGGTTAATAATCTTTACTCGAAATTATAGAACGGGCGTGCATCCTTGGGGAAGGCTGGCGTGGAGGGGCTTGTGTTCCTTCCACACTTAAGCGCTATCTCAACGGGCGTTACCCCCTTTTATCAGCATGGGCCAACATGACCGGCGGTATGAAAACGGCAGATTCGGAGTGGATGCGGGCGATTAACCGCTTCCATGTGCTCGATTGTTTGCGGCGGCACGAGCCGATTGCGCGGATTGAACTCGCCCAGCGCACCGATCTGTCGCCCGCGACCGTTTCGGCCATCGTGCAGGATTTGCAGGATGAAGGGCTGGTTGTACAGGCGCAAGTTCAGGAAGATATCGGCGGGCGCGGGCGACCCCGCGTGCTGCTGCGCCTCAGGGCCGACGCGGCGGCGGTGCTGGGGGTGAATATTTCGGCGGATCGGTTGACGTTCAGCGTCGCCAATCTGAAGGCCGAGGAATTTCACGCGCTGGCGCTACCTGCCCAGCCCAAGCGCGACGGGGTGGCGGCGACGCTCGCCTTGATCGAAACGGGGTTGCGGCAGGCGAGCCGGGAAGCCGCCATCGACCTCAGCCAAATCGCGGGCGTCGGCATTGCCTTGCCGGGCATGATCGACGCCGTGAGCGGGATCTGCCATTGGAGCCCCCTGTTCGGCGACGGCCCGCTACCGCTGGCGGAAACGCTCAGCGCCGCCCTCGGCGTGCCCTGCGTGATGGATAATGAGGCGCGCCTCGTGGCCTTGGCCGAAGTCTGGTTCGGCCGCCCGAGCAGGGCGATAATTTTCTGGTCGTGACGCTCGACCAAGGGCTCGGCATGGCGATTGTCAGCGGCGGCGAGGTGATGCGCGGCGGCCTCGGCCTCGGTACCGAGTTCGGCCATACCCGCCACCGGGCCGAGGGGCCGCTGTGCCAATGCGGTAAGCGCGGCTGCCTTGAAGCCTTCACGGCCGATTATGCGATTGCGCGCGCGGCAGCCCCGTTTCTGCCGGAACAACCGGGGGCGCTGCCGAGCGATCGGCTGCCCAGTGAGCGTTTAATTGCGGCGATTGCCGGGGCGCGGGCCGGGAGTGCCGATCTGCAAACGGTTTTCGCCGAAGCCGGGGCGGCCCTGGGCCAGGAACTTGCCAATGTGTGTAATCTGCTCAACCCGACCCGAATCATCCTCGCCGGATCGGGTGTGCGCGCCGGGGATTTGCTCCTGAAGCCCCTGACGGCGGCCTTCGAAGCCGGGTTGATCGCGCCGCTCGTCGGTAAAATTCCGCTCGCCCCCTTGCCGGATGGGCTCGACCTGTGGGCGCGCGGCGCGGCGGCCTTGGTCGTGCGCGGGCTTTATTCGGCTCCCTGGCATCGACGATCTTAGAGAGCGCTTGCATTCTAGTCCTACTGCTTTTACCATTTATTTTAACATCCAAAATAAATGCTGCACTGCACGCAAAACTGGATGAGCGCCAGGGGGAATATCCTCTGGCGAGAGTGAGAAAAGGCCCCACAGAGGGCCGCGAACCGGAGGAAACAGGTATGAATATCAAGACTCTCGCCTTGGGATTGGCCGCAGGGGCCTCGTTGCTCGCACTTGCAACGGGCGCACAAGCGCAGTCGAAACTGGTTGTGGGCGTGTCCTGGTCGAATTTCCAGGAAGAGCGCTGGAAGATCGATGAAGCCGCCATCAAAAAGCAACTCGCCAGCGTTGGTGCGGAATATATCAGCGCCGATGCCCAGTCGAACCCGCAAAAGCAGCTCGCCGATGTGGAAAGCCTGATTGCGCGCGGCGCAAAGGCGCTGATCGTGCTGGCGCAAGATGCCCAGGCGATTCAGCCCGCCGTCGCCAAAGCCAAAGCCGAAAAAATCCCGGTTCTGGGCTATGACCGCCTCATCGAAGTGCCGGGCGTTTTTCTATCTCACCTTCGATAACATCGAAGTGGGCCGGATGATGGCGCGCGAAATTCAAAAGGCGAAGCGACCGGCAATTACGTCTTCATCAAAGGTTATAACGCCGATCCGAATGCCGATTTCCTGGCGATGGGCTCGAAGGAAGTGCTGAAACCCGCCATCGACAAGGGCGATATTAAAATTGTTGGCGAACAGTATACCGACCGTTGGCTGCCGGAAAACGCTCAGAAGAATATGGAGCAGATTCTAACGGCCAATAACAATAAGGTTGACGCCGTGGTTGCCGCCAATGACGGCACGGCAGGCGGCGCGGTTGCGGCGATGACGGCGCAAGGCCTGTCCGGGGTGCCGATCTCCGGTCAGGATGCCGATCAAGCCGCGCTCAATCGCATCGCGCGCGGCCTGCAAACCGTGACGATCTGGAAAGACGCGCGCACCCTTGGGCAGAAGGCTGCCGAAGTGGCCGCCGAACTCGCCAAGGGCACGGCGATGGATAAGATCCCCGGCGCCTTCAAATGGGCCGATGGTCCCAATAAGGTCTCGCTGGATACCATCCTGCTGAAGCCGGTTCCCGTGACCCGCGATAATCTCGATGCCGTGATTAGCGCCGGGTGGAGCACGAAGGAACAGGTCTGTCGCGGTGCGACCGCCAATCCGCCGGCTGCGTGCAAGTAAGAAACGAATAGGTGTCGGGGAGCCTTCGGGTTCCCCGATTCCCAAGAAGAAAACGTTCGGCAGAGAGCGCCTCGCATGACGCAATTTTCTATCCGTCGCCTCGCGGCGGCAACGGGGCTTGATACGCGCCTACTGGCGATGGCCGGAGCTTTGGTCGTGATCGCCTTGGTCTTCAATAGTTTCACGCAAGGCGCGTTTCTCTCGCCGCGCAATTTATGGAATTTGGCCGTCCAAACCTCGATGGTCGGCATTCTCACCACCGGCATGGTGCTGGTGATCGTGACGCGGAATATCGATCTGTCGGTTGGCTCGGTCCTGGGCGCGATTGGCATGTTTGCCGCCGTGGTTCAGGTGCAGATCCTGCCGCCGGAAGTTTGGTGGAATACGCCGGTGACGATCCTCTGCGCGGTGGCGGTAGGGATTGCGATTGGCGCGTTCCAGGGCTTTTGGATCGCTTATCGCACGGTGCCGTCCTTCATCGTCACCTTGGCGGGCCTGCTGATTTTTCGCGGCGTCGCCTGGATGATGACCGAAGGCCGCACGGTTGCGCCAATGGAAGAAGATTTCCAGCTTCTCGGCGGCGGCTTGCGCGGCAGCTCGGCGCGTTTTGGAGTTGGGTTCTCGGCGGGCTTGCGATTGCGCTCGTGCTGTTCCGTATCATCGCGGCGCGGCGGCGGCGGCGCAGTTATGGGTTTGCCGAAAAGCCGCTGTGGGGTGATTTACTCACCGGCGGCCTCTGGATTGGCGCGATTCTCGCCTTCGTGGTGACGATGAACGCCTATAACCGGCCCGGAACGCAGATTCCGCAGGGGATTCCCATCCCGGTTCTGCTGCTGATCGGCACCGTGCTGATTATGGAAACGATTGCCCGCACCACCCGCTTCGGCCGCTATGTGTTTGCCTTCGGTGGCAATCCCGAGGCCGCGCGCCTCGCCGGGATCGACGTGCGCAAAACTGGTTCTGACGATCTTCATCATCATGGGCATTCTCGCGGCGGTGGCGGGGATTTTGGCGACTGCGCGCCTCAATGCCGGGGTGAATTCCACCGGCACTTTGGCGGAACTGTCGGTAATCGCGGCGGTCGTGATTGGCGGCACCAGCCTTGCCGGCGGGGCGGGGTCGATTGCCGGGGCGATTTTGGGCGCGGTTATTATGCAGAGCCTGGAAAACGGCATGGTGCTGCTCGGCCTGCCCAGCGCCTTGCAGCAGGTCGTGATCGGGTCGGTGCTGATCCTGGCCGTTTGGGCCGATGTCGTTTATCGCCGCCGTGTGGCCTGAGTTGGGAGCCGATTCGATGCGAACCCCTCTGATTGAAATGCGCAATATCCACAAGCAGTTCGGCGGCGTCGTCGCACTCGATGACGTCTCGGTCACGCTGCATCGGGGCGAAGTCGTCGGCCTGCTTGGGCATAATGGCGCGGGCAAATCGACGCTGATTAAAATTCTCTCCGGGGCTTATGAGGCCGACGGCGGCGAAATTCTCATCGACGGTAAGCCGGTGACGATCCGCTCGCCGCGCGATGCGCGCGCCAATGGCATCGAGACGATTTATCAAACCCTGGCGCTGGCCGATAATCTCGATGCGGTGGCGAATGTCTTTTTGGGCCGCGAAATCGTCACCCCCCTCGGGCGGTTGAACGATGCGGCGATGGAACACGCGACCAGCGACGTGCTGTCGAAGCTGAAAGTCGTCGATCTCAAATCGGTGCGCGCGCCGGTCAGCAGCCTCTCGGGCGGGCAACGCCAATCGATTGCGATTGCCCGCGCGATCCATTTTCAGGCGCAAATCCTGATTATGGACGAGCCCTGCGCCGCGCTCGGCCCGCAGGAAACGGCAATGGTGGCGAATGTGATCCAGGAGTTGAAGCGCCAGGGCCTGGGGATTTTCCTCATCAGCCATGATTTGCACGATGTCTTCGAGTTGGCCGACCGGCTCACCGTCATGAAAGGCGGGCGCGTGGTGGGCGACTGCCATACCGCCGATGTGACGCAAGACGATGTGCTCGCCATGATTATCACGGGCCGTCCGCCCGCGTAATCCGCTCTTTATCCGACCTTATGACCCAAATCCGCCCGGCTTCGGGCTGAGGAGACTTGCTATGTCCTATTTCGCCGATCTTCCCACCGCCCAGTTTGAAGGGCCGGACAGCCGCAACCCGCTGGCCTACCGCTATTATCAGCCCGACCGACTGGTGCTGGGTAAGCCGATGGTGGAGCATTTGCGCCCCTCGGTCTGCTACTGGCATAGCTTCTGTTGGCCGGGCAGCGATGTTTTCGGCGGTGGCACCTTCAACCGTCCGTGGCACGGGCTGCCCGACACGCTGGAGAGCGCTAGGCTTAAGGCCGACGAAGCCTTCACCTTCTTCCAAAAGACCGGCATTCCCTATTTCGCCTTTCACGATGTCGATGCCGTCTCGCTCGGCACGTCGCTGCGCGAAGGCTGGTCGAACCTCGATGCGATTGCTGATTATTTCGCCGAGAAAATGAGCCAGACCGGCATAAAGCTGCTGTGGGGTACGGCGAACCTTTTCTCCCACCCGCGCTATCAGGCGGGCGGGGCGACCAATCCCGACCCGAACGTTTTCGCCTATGCCGCCGGCCAAGTCCGCGCGATGCTGGACGTAACGCACCGGCTCGGCGGCGGGAATTACGTGCTCTGGGGCGGCCGCGAAGGCTATGACACGCTGCTGAATACCGATATGCGCCAGGAACTCGACCAATTGGGCCGGTTCCTGAATTTGGTGGTGGAGCACAAGCATAAGATCGGCTTCAAGGGCACCATCCTGATCGAGCCGAAACCCTGCGAGCCGACCAAACATCAATATGATTTCGATAGCGCAACGGTTCATGCCTTCCTAGCGAACTATGGTTTGCTGGGCGAAGTGAAGCTGAATATCGAGGTCAATCACGCCACCCTTGCGGGCCATAGTTTCGAGCATGAAATCGCCTACGCCCTGGGTCACAATCTGCTCGGCAGCGTCGATCTCAATCGCGGCGACCCGCAAAACGGCTGGGATACCGAC
>NZ_LAJY01000245.1 GCF_000963705.1 Elstera litoralis
GCGCAGGTTATTCGGGGGGATGATAATTTACCGGACTTCGATCTGCGCGCGGCGCTCCCGTCGCTCCCTTGGATCTATGGAGAATCGCCAGAAACGCCATATGCCCAATGCCCTTATCTTGTAGCCCCGGCTGGGCTCCGTTCTGCGCCAGCCGCCAAGGTAGCTGGTCGCAGAATAGGGTTGGTCTGGGCCGGGAATCCCAATCATATCAATGATAAGCAACGCTCCATTCCACAAGAAACACTGTTAGAACTTACGAAGTTTGACAGTTTTAACTGGTATTCGCTGCAAGTCGGCGCGTCGGATAAAGCAAAGCGCGCACTGGCGCGGGCGGGCGTGACCGACCTTGCGCCGGGCTTTAGCGATTTCGCCGATACCGCTGCCGCCATTCAGGCGCTCGATTTGGTGATTACGGTCGATACCTCCGTCGCCCATCTTGCGGGGGCGTTGGGGAAGCCGGTGTGGATCCTGCTGCCGTTCGTACCGGATTGGCGTTGGCTGCTGGATCGTTCCGATAGTCCTTGGTATCCGTCCGCGCGATTGTTCCGGCAACCGAAACGGGGGGATTGGGCCAGCGTGCTGAAAGAGGTCAAGCAGGCGCTGGCCGATTTCCGCCCTTAAGCTGTGGCAAACAGTGCGGCGTGGACGATATCGACTTCCGCCCCGCCATTGAGATACTGCCGCACGCGGCGACCGTCCGGGACCATGCCGGATTTTTCCATGATGCGCTTCATGCCGATATTGGTATCGAGCGTTCCGGCGGTCACTTTGCGCATTCCGGCGTCGGTGAGGAGCCAGGTACAGACCGCGTTCCAGGCTTCGAGCCCGTAGCCGCCGCCCCAGCAGCTGCGCTCGCCGACCATAATGCCAACATCGGCGAGCTTGTTCGGAACATCGACATAGGCGTTGATATTGCCGATATGCTGGCCGCTATCCTTGCGCACGATGGCCCAGAGGTAGTTCGAGGAGCCTTCAAATGAGGCCACATAGTCCGCACAGCCCTCTAAGGTGAACGTGCGGTAGCGGTTTTCGCTATATTTTACGACCTCGGGGTCGTTCAGCCAACTTACATAGGCTGGCGTCACATAGGCCGACGAATAGGGATCGACGAAGAGACGGTCAGAGTCCAGGCGACGGGAGGGCACGCTCATGGTCGGTCTCCTAAAGAGCTTATCGATTGGAGGAAGTCGAGGGCGCGCGGTAGCGAGGCTTCCGGGCGCAAATCATTGCCCTGGGCCGTGTTTAGCAGCGCAGGCAGCATACGGCTGAGGGCGGGGCGGGTGATGGCAGCGGGGGTGATGCCGGAGGCAATCGTCGGCAGCCACGCGCCTTCTGCCGCGCGCGGCAGAATCGCCAAGGTCGGGCGGCCCAGCAGGGCGGCTTCATAGAGCAGCATGGTGGTCATGCCGCACACGAGATCGCAGGCGAAGACCATTTCCAGCGGCGTTCCGGCTTGGCTGATACCGTCGAACTCGTCCAGCAGCGGGCCGAACTCCTCGCGCGTGTTCTTCGGATGCAGGCGTAGCAGCCGATAGGGGCGTGGGTCGAGCGTAGCGCTTACGTCCAGAAAGGCTTCGACGACAATACCCGTCCGGTCGTCGCGCCCGCCGCGCCCGTCGAGACTATAGTCGGGCGACCAGCGGTATTGCTGCGGGTCGAGCCCGCCGGAGATTTCCGATAAGAAAACTACTAGCTTTTGCCCCTCCGGCACCTCGGGTAACAGGCGACGGCGGACGGCGGCAACGCCTTCCAACTCCAGCTTTTCCCGGAGAGCGAGGACGGTATCGAAATGGGGATGACCGACGCGGCCAATCTTTTCGGCGGGAAAGCCAAGCTCTTCATAATGGCGGGCGGTGCCATCGTCCGTTACGAGCAACCAGTCGGGCGCATGGGCGAGGGGCTCGGAACTCTCACCCCGAAAGCGGGCGGCGGCGTTGGCGGGAAAGTCGATCATCCCGACCGAGGGGATGCCGCGCGCTTTGGCCTGGCGCACGAGGTCATGGGCCGCCGTTTGGAGGTTTTCAGAGGTGCCGATCAGCAGCAGTTCGGTATCGGCGGGCAATTCAGCACTGGCCCCGGCGATCACTTGAGCGGGTTGAACGCCGCGCGCGTCTAGGTAAGGGAGCAGAGCCGGGGCCGTCCACAGGGCAGCCCCCAGGGGCGCGAGCAGTGGCAGCGCGTAATTGGCGGCACCAGGATCTTCAGCGAAAACCAGCACCTTAGGCATGGGAAACCTCGATTTTTGCGCCGCCTGCCGCCAGCGAGGCTTCCAACGCGGCGATCACGCGTTCCACCTGCAAAGCACTATCGCCCGGCGACCAGAGCGGCGCGCGCCCGGCGACGGCATCGGCGAGATTATCATACATCCGCCACAGGCTTCGCCGACCGTGGTTGGCAGAGGCTCGGGCGCGTCGCTGGCAATCTCGCGCTCGCCGCGCATGGCGCGATTGTCGCGGCGGGGGGCGAGGGCGAAGGGTCAACCCCTCCTGCCAAACCGAGAGGCGGCCATTGCTGCCCCAGAAATCGAGGCCATTTTCGCGGTAGTCGCGGAAATCGACCGGCTGCGCCAGCACAATCTGCCCGCTGGCGAGATGCAGCGCGAAGCAGAGGTCGAAGTCGCCCGGCAACGGCAAGTGCGGGCCGGGGAGGACGGGGCCGAGGGCTTGCACGGCCTCAACCTCGCCCAGCAGCATTCGGGTGAGATCGATCATATGGAAGCCGTTATTATGCAGGCCATTGCCGTAGATCAGCGTTGCCGCTTGCACCCGCCCGAGCTTTTCGGCCAGCAGCCCGTCGGCGAGCCGCCGCAGGGTTTCATCGGCGCGGCGCCAAATATTGGCTTGAACGATCACCTTGCGCGCACCGGCCAGCGCCATCAGGCTTCGCCTTCAGCCAGCGAGGGGCCGAGCGGCTTTTCCACCAGAATGGCTTTGACGGAGGGGAAGGGCTCTAGGGCCGCAGCGCGTAAGGACGGCGGCGTTGCGATTACCAAACAATCGGGCGTATAGCCCGCCGCAGCCGCTTCGGCGACGGTGGCGAAAGTTTGGGGGATGCTCCAGCGCTCTTTCGCCCGATCACGCGCCTCAGCGGACGGGTCGATCACGCAGTCCCAAGCGAAAGCAGTATGCTCGGCCAGAACCTGCGAATGGGCGACGTAGCGATAATGCTGCGCCATAATCGGATCTTCGGCATAGGTATCGGCCATTTTTCCAAAGCCGATCAGCGCCGTGCGCAAGCTCATCGCGCGGCTTTCTCGACGCAATGGATGTTGATCTCGGCCAGTTCCGGCTTGCGCTTCAAGAGATCGATCAGCACGGGCAGGCCGAACAACGGGCCGTGGGTCGGCATGAGCTCGGCATAGACCGCACGGATGAAGGCGAGATCCTCGGCGTAATCCAACTGGCAGCGCAGGCCGGGCCAACGGAGCGAGGCGGGGGCGAGCAGATCGATACAGCGATACAGGTTGGGGTTTTCGTAGAAATACAGCGTCACATGCTCACGCACCGCAGGATCATCGATCCGCGCCGCCACATCTTGCAAGGCCGCGAGGCGATAGACCTGCACATCCGTGCCCGCGGGGTAGCTTTCGATCCGTGCATTGGTGAGAATATCGCACGGGTTGGCGAGAAAACTTTCAACGCCGAGGTCGATGATCTCCGGGTCGAGCAGCGGGCAATCGCCGGTGATTTCCACCACGATATCGCTGGCGAGCGATGCTTGGGCTTTGGCCACCCGGTCCAACACATCCTCTTCACTGCCGCGAAACAGCGCGACGCCATAGGCGTGCGCCCAGTCGGCAATCGCATCGTCGCGCGGGTCGGTGGAGGTGGCGACGACAATATCGGTCAGCGTTTGGCAGGCCCGCAGGCGATCTACCAGCCGGGCGAGGGCGGGCTTGCCGTGAATATCCATCAGCACCTTGCCCGGTAGGCGGGAGGAGCCCATGCGGGCTTCGATGCTGGCAATAATCCGTTGGCTCATCCTATTCGGCAGCCTGCGGAATAAGCTTATGGCGCTGGCTGTGAACCTTGCGGATACCGGCGATGATGGCGTCGATATCGGCTTCGCTCAGATCGTGAGCGCAGGTTTCAAAGGCCAGCAGGCGCGTGTAATGCATCTCTTCGGCAACAGGGCAGAGGCCCTTGCCGTAGGCGCGGTTGGTGAGGGTGAAGGGGAAATGATCGCGGCCCATCGCCATGCGCTTTTGGAAGGCGGGCAGCAGATAAAGCGGGCGCACATAGCCGGGATAGAGCGGCACGCCTTCGGCAGCCAGTGCCTTCACCAGCATTTCGCGCGACACGCCCAGCACGGCGGGATCGATCTTCGGCGTCCAGACGTAATAGACGTGGCGCGATCCGGGGCGTTCGACCGGCGGCGCGAAACCTTCCAGGTCTTTCGTGCCCTCGGTCAGCCGATGGGCGATATGGATGCGTTTGCCGATCAACTCCTCGGCACGGTCGAGCTGCACGATGCCGACGGCGGCCGACAGTTCGGTCATGCGGTAGTTGAAGCCGATCATATTGGCGAGGTCGTCATGCTCGGTCGGCTCAACGATATTTTCCGCGTGGTTGCGGATCATCTGCATGCGCAAGGCCAGCCGATCATCGTCGGTCACGCACATGCCGCCTTCGCCAGTGTGGATATGCTTATGGTAGTTCAGGCTGAACACACCGATATGGCCGATGGTGCCGGCGAATTTGCCGTTTTCGGTAGCGAATGGCCCCTGAGCATTGTCTTCGATCAAGATAATGCCGTGCTTATCCGCCAGCGCGCGCATCGCGTGCAGGTTCGCCGGATGGCCGAAGAGGTTCACCACCACGATAGCCTTGGTTTTCTCGGTGATATTGGCTTCGACCGAGGCGATATCGAGACAGAAGGTCTCCGGTTCGATATCGGCAAACACCGGAATGCCACCATAGACCAGCGGGCCAACGGCGGAGGCCGACATCGTGTAGGGCGGAACAATCACCTCGTCGCCAGGTGAAATCCCGATCGCACCCAAAGCCGCATAGAGGCCGGAGGTGGCGGAGTTAACCGACACGCAGTGTTTAACCGCAAAAGCTTTCGCCCAGGCCGCTTCGAATTCCTTGATCTTCGGGCCGCCGAGAAATTCATCGCCCCAGCTTCCGTAAAAGCCCGACAGGCAGTCGCTTTCCACCACCGCTTGAACCGCGGCCACCTCGCCCGCGCCCATCGTGCGGAACGGCTTGAACGGCGTGGAAATCGTGGGGCTACCGCCTAAGAGTGCAAGCTCGGTCATGGTCGATCCTCAGCCCAAAACGGGACAGTTAACCTAAATCTGCCAATAAGCTAGCACGCGAGGCTGACCTGTCCAATGCAGGTGATACGGATTTCAGCCGAACCTCTGCTATGTTTGTGGCACAGGCGCGGGCAGCAGGGCGGCGATCATGCAGCGGGCGATTTCACGCTCACCCATCACCACCTGATCGGCCCCAAGGCGAGTGAGATGCGCCACTTCCGCATCGGAATGGGCGCGGGCGATGATCTGCAATCCTGGGTTCAGCTTGCGGCCCTGTTCGATGGCTTGGCCCGCCTCGAACGGGTCGGGGATGGCGACGACGAGGCAGCGCGCCCCGGCCAGATTGGCGCGGTCCAAAACCTGCGACGCGGCGGCATTGCCGACGATGAGTTCAATATTGGCGGCTTTCAGGGCGTCGGCGTGAGTATCGCTGTCTTCGATCACGAGGAACGGCACAGCGGCGACGGCAAGATCGGCCCCGACGAGACTGCCAACGCGGCCATAACCGACGAGAATCACGTGATCGCTCAGTTCGGTTGGGGTGGCAGATCGATCTTGACCGGCTCCGGCGCGCTCGGTGTGGCGGCGGCCTGGGGCACGGGGCGGGCGAGCCGGGCTTCCAGCAGCGGGCGCAGGCGCTCGCACCCGGCAAAAACGGCGGGATTGAGAATGATGGAGAGGATCGCCCCCGCTAGGATCAAATCGCGCCCGGCTTCCGGGAGCAGGCCGAGCCCGACGCCCAATTCGGCGAGGATGAAGGAGAATTCGCCGATCTGCGCGAGGCTGGCTGAGATGGTGAGCGCGGTGCCGACGCCCTGGCGAAACAGCAGGACGACCGCGAAGGCTACGACCGATTTTCCGACGACGATAATGAAGAGTGTCGCCAAGACCGGCAGCGGCTCGCGCAGAATAATCCCCGGGTCGAACAGCATGCCGACCGAAACGAAGAAGAGCACGGCAAAAGCATCGCGCAGCGGCAGGCTTTCTTGGGCGGCCCGGTGGCTGAGTTCGCTTTCCGCCAGGATCATTCCGGCGAAAAACGCGCCGAGGGCCAAAGAGACGCCGAAGAGTTTGGCCGAGCCCATCGCCACCCCCAGCGCAATGGCGAGCACGCCCAGGCGGAAGAGTTCGCGCGAGCCGGTGTGGGCGATCCAGTGCAAAATCCAGGGAATGACACGCCGCCCGACGATCAGCATGACGCCGACGAATGTGACCACTTTTAGCAAGGTTAAGCCGATGATGCCGCCGATGCCGAGATCGAGCCCCAGCCAGCCGCTAATCAGCGCCGCGAGCGGGTCGTTCGTACTGGTCTTACCATCGGCAATACTGGCGGCGGCGGGGATGAGCACGAGGGCCAACACCATCGCCAGATCCTCGACGATCAACCAGCCGACCGCGACCTTGCCGCGTTCGGTCTCCACCAAGCGGCGTTCTTGCAGGGCTTTTAACAACACGACCGTCGAGGCGACCGACAGCGCAAGGCCGAATACGAGGCTGCCACCGATCGGCCACCCCATCAAACTGCCGAGTCCCCAGCCCATCAACGTGGCAAGCGCGATTTGCGCCAAAGCCCCCGGCACGGCGATGCCCCGCACCGACAGTAGATCCTTCAGCGAAAAATGCAGCCCGACGCCGAACATCAGCAAAATCACGCCAATTTCAGCCAGTTCCGGCGCAAGGTTTTGGTCGGCGACGAAGCCCGGCGTGTGCGGGCCGACGAGAACCCCGGCAAACAGATACCCCACGAGCGGCGGCAACCGCAGCCGATGCGCCAAAGCCCCGAAAATAAACGCCAACACGAGGCCCCCAACGATGGTCGAAATCAAGGGGGTGTCATGGGGCATTGGGGGCGAATCCTTCCGGTCAGAGAACTGAGAGAAATATCAGGTCTGAGAGCAAAAGACGCAACCCGTTTGGGCCAATTAACTTAAGCTCGGCCAGCGCGCCGGGTTGAGCAGGGCGTCGTCGGTCAAGCCGCAACCGTCGAGCCTCGCCATCAGATCCGCCGGCAGCGGCCCGAGGGCGAGGGCGGCGAGGGCATCGCTCAGCTCGGTCTGGGATTGCGCCCCGGTTAGCACGATTGAGATCGGTGCCCCGATTGACAAAACATAGCGCAGCGCCAGGGTAGGCAGTTCTTCCCAATGACAGCCTGCCTGCGTGCGAACCCGGTCGACCGCCTCGGCGAGCGGGGCCAGGGCGGGCGGCAGAAGCGCGCGCGGAAGGAGAGGGCACCCTTCAGCAAGGCCGAGCGGACGACGAGGCCAACCCCGGCGGCGTCCGCCTGCGCAAAGATGGCCCGGCAGCGCTGATCGAGCACCGAAAAGGCGATCTGGACGCTGGTGAAGCCAGGGGTCGCGATAACGGCGGCGGCATCCTCTGGCCCATAGACCGACGCCCCCAAGGCCGCCACCCGCCCGGCGTCGACTTCCGCCCGTAAGGCCGCCAGCAAAACCGGGTTCTGCATATCGGCGGCAGTCGCGTTGTGTATTTTCAACATATCCAGCTTGCCGCGCTTCAGGCGACTTAAGCTGGTCGCAACTGACGTTTGCACGAAGGCCGGAAGCTCGAAGGCGCTGATGTCCTTGGGCAAGAGAATTTTCGTGGCGATAACCGCCCCCGAATCCTCCCCCAGCGCAAGGCCGGTGCGCCGCTCGGCGTCGCCATAAGCGGGGGCAGTGTCAAAAAAATCCACACCGCCGCTCCGGGCTGCGCGCAGCGTCGCCACTGCATCGGCTTCCGGCGGTAAAACCGCGTCCGGTCCAACGCCATAGGCGAGGCCGAGCGCGACCGTACCGAGGCCCAAGCGCCCGACAATCGGGCCGCCGCGATAGAGCGGCAGCGCAGAAAATGCCGTCATGCCGCCGCCCGGCCGCTGGTTTCTACCCGCAGAGCTTCGATGACGCGGTCCGCCTGCGCGTCGGTCATATTGCCCCAAATCGGAATCGTGAGGATCTGCGGCCACGCAGCTTCCGCCACCGGGCAATCGCCGAGCTTGGTGCCGAAGGTTTGCTGGTAATAGGGCTGGGTATGGACGGGCTGATAATGCACGTTCACGCCGAGTTGGTGGTTGTTCCGCAGAATCGGGAAGAGTTCATCGCGCGTCAGGCGGGAGCCTTCCGGGTCGATCCGCACGACGAACAGATGGTAGCCGTGCTGGGTGTGCGGCACTTCGGCGAGCGGGCGCACCGAGTTCATTTCGGCGAAAGCCTCGCGGTAACGCTTTGCGATGGCCCAGCGGCGTTCTTGCCATTTCGGCAGCTTCTTTAACTGCGAAATGCCGAGGGCCGATTGAATGTCGGTCAGGCGATAGTTGTAACCGAGCATGATCTGCTCGTACGTGAAGCCGCCCGTGGCGGCGCGGGTGCGATGGTCCGAGGTAATGCCGTGATTGCGGAAAATCCGCATGGCCTGGGCGCGGTCGGGATCGTCGGTGGTAATCAGCCCGCCTTCGCCCGTGGTGAAATGCTTCACGGGATGCAGCGAGAAGGTGGAGAAATCGGCCAGCGTACCGATGGGTTTGCCGTGATAGGAGCCGCAAACCGCATGGCAGGCGTTGGAAATCAGCTTCAGCCCGTGGGTTTCGCACAAGGCCCAGAGCGCATCATAATCGCAGGGCTGGCCGCAGTAATCGACCGCGACGATGGCTTTCGTTTTCGGCGTGATCTTGCGGGCGACATCGGCGGGATCGATGGTCAGCGTATCCGGCAGCACATCGGCGAACACTGGGGTTGCGCCCATATAAACGGCGGCATTGGCCGAGGCAACGAAGGTCATTGTCGAGACGATTACCTCATCGCCCGGTCCGATTTCGGCCCCCAGCATGGCGCAATGCAGTGCGGCGGTGCCGTTGGACACGGCAACGGCTTCCTTTGCGCCAGTAAACTCGGCAAAGGCTTTTTCGAACTCGCCGACTTTTGGGCCGGTGGTCAACCAATCGGATTTCAGCGCGGCGACGACGGCGGCAATATCGTCTTCGTCGATTTCCTGACGGCCGTAGGGAATGAAGCTCATAGGGATGTTATCCTTAAAACTAGGCCAGCAGGGTCCAGTCCAGCGGCGTGCCGCGGGCGATATCGGTGCGGGCGGTCAGGGTCAGCACCCGCTCGTAGAATTTCGGCGCAAGCCCGAAGCCGGGGCGGATGGAGCGGACGTTGAGCGGCGTCAGTTGCTCGCCCGCCTTAATATCCGCGACCGCATAGAGCGAGCGGCGGAACTGGGCATTGCCCTTTTCGCCGTCCTGCTGCTCGTAGGTAATGCGGCCTTTGGCGGCCCAGGCGGTGCGGGTATCGTCCACGAGACGCTTCAACTCGTCCGGCTCCAGCGAGAAAGCCGCATCCGGCCCACCATCGGCGCGGCGCAGGGTAACGTGCTTTTCGATCACCGTCGCCCCCAGCACGGTTGCCGCCACCGGCACCGCCGTTCCCAAAGTATGATCGGACAGGCCGGGCTGCACGCCGAAGGCTGCGCCTAAGTGGGTGATGGTCGCCAGATTATAATCTTCAGCGGCGGCGGGGTAGGCCGAGACGCAATGCAGCAGGCAAAGCTGCGTATTGCCCGCACCCTTGGCGGCGGCGACCGCTTCCGAAATCTCGCCCAAATTGCCGAGGCCGGTCGAAATAATCATCGGCTTGCCGGTTTGCGCCACGCGGCGGATGAGCGGCAGATCGATCATCTCGAAAGACGCGATCTTAAACGCGGGGGCGTTCAGGCTTTCCAGCAGATCGACGGCCGTGAAATCGAACGGCGACGAGAAAATAGCGATGCCTTCGGCCTTAGCGTGATCGAACAATTCGCCGTGCCATTCCCACGGCGTATGGGCCTCGCCGTAAAGATCGTGGAGCGTGCGCCCGTCCCAAAGCCCGCCTTTGATGGTAAAGCCGGGACCGTCGTGATCGATGGTGATCGTATCGGCGGTGTAGGTTTGCAGCTTCACCGCATCGGCCCCGCAGGCTTTCGCCATCGAGATCAATTCTTTGGCGCGGGCGATCTCGCCATTATGGTTGCCGCTGATTTCCGCAATGATATAGGGCGGGTGATCGGGGCCGATGGGGCGACCGGCGATGGAGAAGCTCGAGATCATTGGAAATCCTCAAATCGGGGAATGGTTTGCACGGTACCATTCTTCTGAAATCGGCATATAGCCGAGCGCGCGAAAAAAACTATGGGAAGCCTCATCACCCATTGGGATATGGGCCAAGATCGCATCTTTCGGCATCAAGCGCCCCAGCAGCCGCAGCGCGGCACGGCCAATGCCACGCCGCGTATGGTTCGGGGCCGTTGCAATCACGACTTCCCACCCCGGCACGGGCGCGGCACAGCGATCCAGCCGCAGAAAGCCAACCGGCGTTTGTCCCATCGTCCCATCGGCGACCGCAAGCAGCAGCAGCGCATCGGGATCATCGAGCGCGCCGAGCTCCCAAATACTAGCCCGGTCGCTTTCGCTGGTGAGGCGAGCGAAGGGGCGGGTGCTGGGATCGTCGCGCCAGGCTTCGAGCAGCGGGAGATCCTCGGCTTCGAGCAGACGCAGCGATACGCGCCCCTCTAGAATCGGCTCGCCGGGGGAGAGGGCCAGAAAGATACGATCCACCCCGCGCCCATCGATGAGCGCGCGCCCGGCCTGGGCCATACTGTCGCGGGCCGCCGCATCGTCTAGCAGGTCAGTAAGGCCGGATGCCAACGCTTCCAGGGTCGGCTCCACCACCCGTGCAACGCCCAAGGTCGCCAGCCGGTCGGCCCATTCGCGCTGATTATCGGCGGCGACAACGACGAGCGCGGGTAAGCCCAAGCAGCAGCGCTCCCACGCGGAGGTGCCCGCACCGCCGAGAGTCTATAATCGCACGCTCAGCATCGCCTCGGCCATCTGTTCSGGMTCGAAAWWGCTGCCGAGCTACGAATGGGTCGGGATCGATTCCTACGTGCGCCTTTTGGCAGTTCGAACGCTGGCACGTGGCGATTACGAACCTTTTCATTTTCG
>NZ_LAJY01000246.1 GCF_000963705.1 Elstera litoralis
ACTCTAAAATAAGTTGCATGTGCAGGCACGGGGGCCATCCTCCGTCAATCTGGGCGTGTACTTGTTCTTTGGGCGACAACAGAGTAATATGTGACCTGAATTGCGGCTTGGAGGCGTGGCAATGCGCCTCCCTTCGCTGTGATGCTTGAGCGGTAAATGAATTTGGGTGAGCCAAATGGAACAGCAGCACAATACCACCGAGAGCGTGTCGAACGCAGCCGCCCCCGAAACGCGCACGGCAGCTTGGGTTGCGCCGCTCAAGGCCATTAAGACGTTCTCAGTTGCCGAATTCACGCAGTTCGAGGGCAACCCGGGCTCCGACGGTACGCCGACGGCGCTGTCGTAACTTCGGCGCATTCAACGTCGTTTCAATCGTGCTGCTCACAAACCTCTCCGGGGGCGGGTTTCCCTGTAGCAATCACACCAAAATCGTGATCTAGAAAATAAACTCTCGACCAAGCGATAACCCGACAGTGGCACGTCCCTACTGCTCAATTAAACCGTTTCTCACATAAAACTTGCACCTCAGGCGGTATTCTTATGACGCATTTCCGGGGTTATATTGCGTTTGAGACGGAGATTCTTACTCAGCAAGACCGCGCGCGCGCCGGGGCCGCTTTTTTTGACGCAGGGCTGGGGAAACCCAAAACTTGGTCGGATGATGTGGCAGCCCTCGGGCTTGCTCAGCGATTTGTTACCGACGAAGATCTAAGGGAACGCCAACCAATTGCCGATTCGGCGGGCAGGGTTGTTCTGTTCAGCGGTTATCTGTTCGAGCCCGCTCAGGTTAGGGCGGACTTAGGTATTCCCCCTGAGTCTACCGACTCAGAAATCGTTTCGGGTTGGGTAGAGCGCTACGGGTTTGAAAATCTTCAACGCCTGAAGGGCGACTATACTTTTGCCGTGTGGGACCCGCAAAAACGCAGAGTCGATCTTGTCGTCTCCGCCATGGCGATGCGCATCGCCTATTGGCATGCGCGCCCGAACGGCTTTTGGTTCGCCACAATCCTGAGCGCCCTGCACCAGTTTCCCAGCGTCCCCAAAGTACTCGACCCGCTGGAACTGGCTATGAATTTTTCCGTTCACATAGCCGATCCCGCTAAGACACATTATAAAGATATTCACTTAGTGCCGCCGGGCACCCATCTCAGCGTGACGCAGCAGGGAGTGCAGGAGCGCGCCTTTTGGCGCCCCAACCCACGCCACCGTGTAAAGTTCCGCAAACCCGAAGACTATGCCGAAGCGGCGCTGGAACTTCTTGACCGTTCGGTAAAAGTGCGGTTGCGCGGGCGGCGCACGCCCGGCGTTCTGGTTTCGGGCGGGCTCGATAGTCCGGCGGTGGCGGCCTCCGCTGCGATACAGAGCGCTCCAGGCGAAGTGCAAACCTACACAGCGATACCCCACCCCGGCCAGTATATCGAAGGGCGTAAGGGTTGGTATAACAGCGAACAAGCAAGCGTTGAGGCGCTTGCGGCCCAATACCCTAACATCCGCCCAGGCTTTTACAGTTCCGCCGGTCCCGCTGGGTTCGAAGAAGATCCTACGCCGTTCTTCGTTGCGGGCGGGCGGAATTTTTTCGGGGGCAACCATTTTGGTTGGTTCGACCCGACCTACCGCGCCGCCCGCGCCGATGGGCATGACGTCGTGCTGATGGGGTCAATGGGTAATATGGCGCTGAGTTTCGACGGGCTTCGCACGATGAGCGATTTCGCCCGGAGCGGGCGCATCGATAAACTACTGACGCTAGCGATACCGGCGATACGTTTTATCGGTCGGTCCCTCAAAGATATAATGAAGTACCACATCCTGCTAACGGCCCTACCGCCAAAACTGCGCGACTCCCAGTGGCGACTCCGGCATCCGGGGCAGGAGCCTTGGGCACGCATCACCGCGATGCGCCCTGAGTTTGGAAAAAAAATCGGTTTTAATGAAGCGCTTTGGGCGGCGGGCGAGGATGGGATGTTTTTGCACCAAGCCAGTAGCCGCGAGATGCAAGCCAATTTCCTCCATAATCGCCGTACTCGGAACCTGGAAATGTGGCTTGCTCTGCGCGCCTATTATGGGCTTGAGCAGCGCGACCCTTATGCCGACGCCGACCTTGTCGATTTCTGCATCGGCATTCCACGCGATCAATATTTGTGGGGCGGGCAAACGCGCAGTTTGATGCGCCGGACGCTTGCTAATCGGCTTCCATCGCGGATTGTCAATGAACGGAAGATCGGCCAGCAGAACCCAGAGTGGTTCGCGCGGATTTCGGCCCAGCGCGAGAGTTTCTTAGCTGAAGTAGAACGTTTAGCGCGCGTCCCGCTCGCCGCCGAGATGCTGGACCTGCCGCGCCTCAAAGAGATGCTGGACAATTGGCCGAAAGATGCCGACGCGGCAATACCCCGGCGCTTCGAGTTCGAGCATATGCTGCCCCGCGCCATTCAAACGGGCCGGTTCATCCGTTGGAGCGAGGGCGGCAATCAGTAACGGCTTTGGGATCCTCAAACGGCACCAGCCTCAACTGATTCTTGCCCCTCGCCGCGCCCAAGACTATCATTGTATGGGTTAGTGCGATGGGTTCGGTCTTCTGGCTGGCGCCTCGCGTAATTTTAGTTTTGGGCCGAATCAGCTAGGGTATGTTACATGGAAACGCCGTTACCGAACCTTAAGAACCTTCCTAACGCCGTATCCCCGGAAGCACAGCCGATGGGCTGGGTTGCGCCCCTCCAATCGCTTCGGACATTTTCGATTGCCGAGT
>NZ_LAJY01000247.1 GCF_000963705.1 Elstera litoralis
TGCCCCAACAATGAGGATCGGCAATTTCACGGAAATTGATAATGTAGGCAAACGCATAGCCTCGCCCCCGGCGCATCTGAACCAACGGCGCTCAGAAAATTCATGTGTTTTTGCACCGTAATAAAGCTGTGTTACTGGACCGTGACAGGTTTGTGACTGCGTTAGGACTCTTCGGCAGCCTGCTATGCGAATCACTCATGGCCGCTTCCGCCCCTCCGAGGGCATTTCTGCCCGTTTCGGTGAAAAAACCACACCGTCCGTAGTGATTTCGCCGTTGCAGGCCGACGCCGCGCGCCCTACATACACCCTCGACAGGATCGAATAGCCGAGGCGTGAGCCAGGGGTTCGATCAGACCACGGGGACCACGGGCGGTGCCGTGGGGAGGGGCCGGAGCCGAAAGGTTTGCGCGCGTCTCCAGGGCCGCCAGATTGGGTCTGCTAGACAGAAGGAAGAGTTTGATGAGCAAAGTTATCGGGATTGACCTGGGTACGACCAATTCCTGCATTGCTATCATGGATGGCAAGAACGCCCGGGTTATCGAAAACGCCGAAGGCGCGCGCACGACGCCGTCGATGGTGGCCTTCGCCGAAAATGGCGACCGCCTCGTCGGCCAGGCCGCGAAGCGCCAGGCGGTGACGAACCCGGAAAATACCCTCTTCGCCGTAAAGCGCCTCGTCGGCCGCCGGTTCGACGATAAGCTGGTGCAAAAGGAAATTGGCCTCGTCGCTTATAAAATCGTCGGCGGCGATAATGGCGATGCGTGGGTGGAAAGCCGCTCCAAGAAATATTCGCCGTCGCAAATCAGCGCCTTCATTCTGCAAAAGATGAAGGAAACGGCGGAAGCCTTCCTGGGCGAGCCGGTCACGCAGGCCGTCATCACGGTGCCCGCCTATTTCAACGACGCCCAGCGCCAAGCTACCCGCGACGCCGGCAAGATCGCCGGGCTCGAAGTGTTGCGCATCATCAATGAGCCGACCGCAGCGGCGCTGGCCTATGGGCTTGAAAAGAAGGGCGCGGGCACGATTGCCGTCTACGATCTCGGCGGCGGCACCTTCGACGTGTCGGTGCTGGAAATCGGCGATGGCGTGTTCGAAGTGAAATCGACCAACGGCGACACGTTCCTCGGCGGGGAAGATTTCGATAAGCGCATTATCGATTACCTCGCAGACGAGTTCAAAAAGGAACAGGGCATCGACCTGCGCTCCGACAAGCTTGCCCTGCAACGCCTGAAGGAAGCCGCCGAAAAGGCCAAGATCGAACTGTCGGCCTCGACCCAGACCGAAGTAAACCTGCCGTTCATCACGGCGGACGCCTCCGGCCCGAAGCATCTGAATGTCAAGCTGACCCGCGCCAAGCTGGAAGCCCTGGTCGATGATCTGGTCGAACGCACGGTTGAGCCCTGCCGCGCCGCGCTGAAGGATGCTGGCCTGACCGCCGCCGATATCGACGAAGTGATCCTGGTCGGCGGGATGACCCGCATGCCGAAAATCATTGAAACGGTGAAGCGCTTCTTTGGCAAGGAACCCCATCGCGGTGTGAACCCGGATGAAGTGGTGGCCGTTGGTGCCGCTATTCAGGGCGGCGTGCTGAAGGGCGAAGTGAAGGACGTTCTGCTGCTCGATGTGACGCCGCTATCGCTGGGCATCGAAACCCTGGGCGGCGTGTTTACGCGTTTGATCGACCGTAATACAACGATCCCGACGCGCAAAAGCCAGACCTTCTCGACCGCCGACGATAGCCAAACGGCGGTGACGATCCGTGTGGCCCAGGGCGAACGCGAAATGGCGGCGGATAATAAGATGCTGGGCCAGTTCGATCTGGTCGGCATTCCGCCCGCGCCGCGCGGCATTCCGCAGATCGAAGTGACCTTCGATATCGACGCCAACGGCATCGTGAACGTCTCGGCTAAGGATAAGGCGACGGGTAAGGAACAGCAGATCCGTATCCAAGCCTCCGGCGGCCTGTCGGATTCCGAGATCGAAAAAATGGTCAAGGAAGCCGAAGCCAATGCCGCCGAAGATAAGCGGAAGAAGGAAGTGGCCGAAGCCCGCAACGGCGCGGACAGCCTGATTCATTCGACCGAAAAGAGCCTCGCCGAGCATGGCGATAAGGTCTCCGGGTCGGAAAAATCGGCCATCGAAGAGGAAGTGAAGGCGCTGAAGGCCGTGCTGGAATCGGGCGACGCCGCCGCGATCAAAGCCAAAACCGAAGCCCTCGCCAAAGCCTCGATGAAGCTCGGCGAAGCCATCTATAAGGCGCAAGAAGCGGCGGAACCCGGTTCGGGCGCCGCCGGTGGCGCGGATGCCGAGCCGACCGATAGTTCCGTCGTCGATGCCGACTTCGAAGAAGTGGACGAGCGCAAGAAGGGCCGCACGGCCTAATTTCGCCGGACTTGAACACCATCGGCAGTCTTTCCCAAGACTGCCGATGGTTTAATCTTTGAATCACGCCTCTCTCAGGGTGCAGCGACCGCAGCATGGCTAAACAGGATTATTACGAGCTGCTCGGCGTGGCGCGAACCGCCAGCGCCGACGAGCTCAAAAAAGCCTATCGCAAGCTTGCGATGCAGTATCACCCGGACCGCAATCCGGGCGATGCGGCGGCTGAACTGAAATTCAAAGAAATCTCCGAAGCCTATGATGTGCTGCGCGACGATGATAAGCGCGCGGCCTATGATCGCTTTGGCCATGCCGCTTTCGAAGGCCCTGGGGCCGGGCGCGGCGCGGGCGCGGCGGGCGGCGGCTTCGATTTCAACTTCGCCTCAGGCTTTGCCGATATTTTCGATGAAGTCTTCGGCGAATT
>NZ_LAJY01000248.1 GCF_000963705.1 Elstera litoralis
TGCCCAGGTCTCTACAATATACACTCTAAGAGACTATATTGTAGAGACCCTGAATATTTTCAGGCGTGTTAACTCGTTTTCAGTAGCCGCTTTTTTAGCGCCGCATCACCCAGCCGATCCCATAGACGATGGCGTGCATGCCGATAGATAGCGCAATCCCATAGAGGATTGAGGCTTCCCAACTCTCATGAAACCCCGATACCTGCGACAGCACGGTAAAGAACGCAGCGGTCAGCGGCGCTTGGCGTGCGTGCGCGCCGAGGGATAGGTGAAAAATAGAGGCCACGGCGTTTCTCCCGGTTTTTATCCTCTACAGCTAGCAGACCCGGCGGGCCTGGGCAATCCACCCGCCTGAGACGTTTGCCAGGGCGTAAAAAAGCCGGAGGCCCTTTCGGATCTCCGGCTTCAGCCCATAAGCTTCGTAAAAGCTTAAAATTCCAGCGCGCGGGCTTCCACCACTTGCGGCAGTTTGCGGACTTTATCGAGAACCGCCGCCGGGATCGGTTGATCCACCTCGGTCAGCAGCACGGCTTCGGCCCCCGGCGCGCTGCGGCCCAGGTGGAAGGTGGCGATATTGACGCCCGCATCGCCGAGCAGCCCGCCGAGCGCGCCGATGAACCCCGGCTTGTCGAGATTGCGGATGAACAGCATATGCTGGCCCAATTCGGCTTCCAGCGGCACATTATCGAGCTTCACGATGCGCGGCAGGGTGGCGCCGACCAGCGTGCCTTGGAAGGTTTGCGCGCCGGTATCGGTTTCGACCGTCAGCGACACCAGCGTGTGATAATCCACCGCCGTATCGCGCTTGAGTTCGGCGATTTTAATATTGCGCTCTTTGGCGACGACCGGGGCCGAGACCATATTCACCTCTTCCAGCGCATGCTTCAGCAGGCCCGTCAGCGCCGCTGCCGTAACCGGGCGGGTGTTAATCGTGCTGGCTTCGCCGTGGAATTCCACCGTCACGCCCTTGATGCCCGAGGTGAGCAATTGACCTGCGAGCGAGCCCAATTGTTCGGCCAAGCGCATATAGGGCGTCAGGCGCGGCGCTTCATCCGCCGACACGCTGGGCACGTTGACGGCATTAGTTACCGCCCCATCCAAGAGGAAGTCGGAAATCTGTTCGGCGATTTGCAGCGCGACATTTTCCTGCGCTTCGTTGGTCGACGCGCCGAGGTGCGGCGTGACCACGACGTTTTCCATCCCGAACAGCGCGTTTTCCTTGGCGGGTTCGACGGCGAACACATCGAGCGCCACGGCGGCGACCTGCCCCGCCTCCAGCGCGACCTTCAGATCGGCTTCGACGATCAAACCGCCGCGCGCGCAGTTGATGATCCGCACGCCCTTTTTCATTTTGGCGAAAGCCGCCGCATTCAAAATATCGCGGGTTTCATTGGTCAGCGGCGTGTGCAGGGTGATGAAATCGGCGCGGGCGAACAGCTCGTCCAACTCGACCTTATCGACGCCCAGCGCTTGGCACGATCCGCCGAGAGGAACGGATCGAAGGCCGCCACTTTCATGCGCAGGCCCACGGCGCGTTCGGCGACGATGGAGCCGATATTGCCGCAGCCGATAATCCCCAGCGTCTTGCCGGTGACTTCGACGCCCATGAACTTCGATTTTTCCCACTTACCGGCATGGGTGGACCGATCAGCCTGCGGGAGTTGGCGGGCGAGGGCGAACATCAGTGCAATCGCGTGTTCCGCTGTCGTGATGGAATTGCCGAACGGCGTATTCATCACCACAATCCCGGCCTGGGTCGCCGCCGGAACATCGACCGTATCAACGCCAATCCCGGCGCGGCCAACGACCTTCAGCTTCCCGGCAGCGGCGATAATATCGGCGGTGACTTTGGTGGCCGAGCGCACGGCAAGACCATCATACTCGCCAATAATCGCCTTGATTTCGTCCGGCTTCAGGCCGGTTTTTACATCGACCTCAATGCCGCGCGTCTTGAAAATATCGACCGCGCGCGGGCTGAGGGAATCGGCAATCAGAACCTTGGGCATGGCAAACCTCATTGGCGGGCGACCCGCATGTCACGGGTCGCGCAGAATTTCTAAAGAAAAGAGGTCGGAAGCGTTACGCGGTAACGGCCAGTTCGGCCTTCACTTCCGCATAGGCCCAATCCAGCCACGGGGTGAGGGCTTCGATATCGGCGGTTTCCACCGTCGCGCCGCCCCAAATCCGCAGGCCCGGCGGCGCATCGCGGTAGCCGTTGATGTCAAAGGCCACCTTTTCTTTTTCGAGCTTGGCAGCAAGGCGCTTCGGCACTTCCGCCTGCGCGTCCGCCGCCAACGCCGTGAACCAGGGATCGACGATCTTCAGGCAAATCGACGTGCAGGAGCGGGTTTCCGCAGTGTCGGCCAGGAAATCGACCCAAGCGGTCTTGTCGGCCCAGGCAGTGATGGCCGCCAGATTGGCTTCCGAGCGGGCGATGAGGCCCTTCAGCCCGCCGACCTGCTCGGCCCACACCAGCGCATCGCGGTAATCTTCAACGCAGAGCAAGGACGGGGTATTGATCGTCTCGCCCTTGAAGATGCCCTCGATCAGCTTGCCACCCTTGGTGAGGCGGAAAATCTTCGGCAGCGGCCACGCCGGGGTATAGCTTTCCAGCCGCTCCACCGCGCGCGGGCTGAGAATCAGAATACCGTGCGCGCCTTCGCCGCCTAAGACCTTCTGCCAGGAGAAGGTCGTCACATCCAGCTTCGCCCAGGGTAAATCCATCGCGAAGGCTGCCGATGTGGCGTCGCAAATGGTCAGGCCCGCGCGGTCATCGGCGATCCAATCAGCATTGGGCACGCGCACACCGGAGGTCGTGCCGTTCCAGGTGAAGACGACATCATGGTCTTTATTGACTTGGCCAAGGTCCGGCAGCGCGCCGTAAGCCGCCTTCAGCGTGCGTGCGCCCGGAATTTTCAACTCTTTCACCACGTCCGTCACCCATTCGGACCCAAAGCTTTCCCAGGCGACCATATCGACCGGGCGCGCGCCGAGCAGCGACCAGAGCGCCATTTCCACGGCACCGGTATCGGAAGCGGGCACGATGCCGATGCGGTAATCGGCGGGAACGTTGAGGATGGCGCGGGTGCGGTCGATAACATCGGCCAGCCGCGCTTTACCGGCTTTGCCGCGATGGGATTGCCCGAGAACGGCATTCTCCAGGGCTTGCGGCGTCCAACCGGGGCGCTTAGCGCAGGGGCCGGAGCTGAAATAGGGGGATTTCGGACGGATTACGGGCGTCGTCATATTTACTCTCCAAGGGGTCGGTGGCGCGCTTTCCGACCGCTGCGTCGCGCCGGGGCGAACGGTAGCGAAAGGCCAAATCCCCGTCAAACGTTACGCACGCATCAATTTCGCTTACGCGCGCGCGTCTAGTTGCGCCCGCGTGAAATTCCGATACAGTGCAGTGCGAAGCATCCGATTAGGGAAAACTTAACACAATCAGGTTGACGGCGTTAAGCTTCCCTCATACGGTCTCTTTTTGTACCAGATTCTAGCCCTCGCGCGAATCTGTGGGGCACCATCAACAGGGTGTGCGATGCGCTTTTTTCCGTCGAATAGCTTCTCGAAACTCGCTTCTGGCCCCGCCGCGCTGATGCTGGCCGGGCTTAGTCTTGCGCCGCTGACGGCCCAGGGCCAAGGAGCCCCGCCCGCGCCGCCGGTCACCGTGGCCGCACCGCTCACGCAAAAGGTGACGCAGTGGGACGAATATACTGGCCGTTTCGAAGCGGTTGAGCGCGTCGATCTGCGCCCGCGCGTGTCGGGCTATATCGAGCAGGTGCATTTCCGCGACGGGCAGGTGGTGAAGAAAGGCGATCTTCTGTTCACCATCGACCAGCGCGCTTACGAGCTGGCACTCGACTCCGCCCGCGCCGATGTGGCCCGCGCCCGCGCCCAGGTGAAGCTGAACGAAACGGAAGTAGCGCGCGCCGAAGGGCTCATCCGCAATCAAAACATCACGGGACGCGACCTCGATCAGCGGCAGGCGAACCTGTCCATCGCCCGCGCCCAACTTTCGGCGGCGGAAACGGCCGTGAAAACCGCCGCGCTGAACCTGGAATGGACGCAAATACGCGCGCCGATCAGCGGACGGATTTCCGATAAGCGCATCGATGTCGGCAATCTGGTCGCCGCCGGTCAGGGCGCGACGGTGCTGACCACCATCGTACGCAACGATCCGATCAATTTCGTTTTCGATGCGTCGGAAGCCGATTACATCCGCTACGCGCGCCTCTCCAAATCCGGCCAGCGCCCGTCCAACCGCGATAGCAATGGCGCGATTCCCGTTCAGGTCCGTCTCGGCGATGAAACCGAATGGAAGCGCCAGGGCGGGCTCGATTTCGTCGATAACGAGTTGAACGGCCGCTCCGGGACAATCCGGGGCCGCGCCGTGTTCGAAAATAGCGATCAGTTCCTCACGCCGGGCAGCTTCGGTCGCCTGCGCCTGTGGGGCGGCGATGTCGATGCGATGCTGGTGCCCGATTCGGCCATCGTTGCCGATCAGGCGCGCAAAGTTGTGATGACGATTGGGCCAGAGAATAAGGTCGTGCCGAAAATCGTTACCCTGGGCGGGCTCGCCGATGGGCTGCGGGTGATCCGCGACGGGCTGAAGGGCGATGAGAAGGTGATTATCGGCGGGCTCGCCAATCCCTTCGTGCGCCCCGGCGCGCCGGTAACGCCGATTCCGGGCGAAATTAAAGCCGGGATGCGCTAACCGCCCGCGTTTCAACACGCTGTTTTACTAAGAATCACCAGGGTTTGCTGGATAGGATTTGGCAATGCGCTTTACGCATTTCTTCATCGATCACCCGATTTTCGCGACGGTGCTCTCGATCATTCTCACCATTGCTGGGGGGATTGCGCAAACGCGCCTGCCGGTTGCCGAATATCCCGAAATCGCGCCGCCGACGGTGAATATCACCGCCGCCTATCCGGGGGCCGACGCCCGCGTCGTCGCCGATACGGTGGCAACACCGATTGAGCAGGAAGTCAACGGCGTCGATGGGATGCTCTATATCAGTTCCCAATCCACCGGCGACGGTCGCCTCTCGGTCAACGTGGTGTTCAAACCGGGCACGAATATCGATCAAGCGCAGGTTTTGGTGCAGAACCGCGTTTCCATCGCCGAGCCGCGCTTGCCTGAAGAGGTTCGCCGCCTCGGCGTGAACGTGCTGAAAAGCTCGCCGGACCTGATGATGGTCGTGCATATGCTCTCGCCCGA
>NZ_LAJY01000249.1 GCF_000963705.1 Elstera litoralis
GAATGCCGACGAAGGCGAGTATATCCGAATAAGCACCCTCACCCTTCCCGAGCTGTCGGACGCGCTCGAAGCGGGGCGTTTTTTGAAAACTCTATCATGCTGATCGCCGCGCAATGGTTGCTGCTGAACCAACAAAAGGTTCAAGATCGTTGGACGCAATCGGCGCACGTCGGCGTGTGAGCCTATCGAAAAAGAACGGGAGGAAACGGGAATGAGCACGCGAACGGCTTTTGTATCGACGGATTGGCTGGCGGAACGGCTTTCCGACCCCCATTTGCGCGTGCTCGATGCGACCTACTTCCTGCCCGGTGTGCCCCGTAATGCCGAAACCGAGTTTCTGGAGCGGCATATTCCCGGCGCCCAGTTCTTCGATATCGATGCCTATAAGGATCTCGAATCAGACCTGCCCCATATGCTCCCCGACCCCGATAGTTTCGCCGAGGATATGAGCACGCTCGGTATCGGCAATGATTGCACGATCGTTTGCTACGACAGCCACGGTTTGATGAGCGCCGCCCGGCCCTGGTGGATGTTCCGCACCTTCGGTCACGATAAGGTTTTCGTACTGAATGGCGGGCTGAAGCAGTGGTTGGCGGAAGGCCGCCCGACCGAGAGCGGCCCCGCCGCGCCGCGCCAAGGGCGCTTCCACCCCCGCTTCCGCCCCGAATTGGTGAGCGACCGCGACGCTGTGCTGACCGCGCTCGATACACCCGCTGTGCAGATCATCGACGCGCGCGGGCCGGGGCGCTTCATGGGCACCGAACCCGAGCCTCGCGCCGGCCTCTCGGGCGGTCATATCCCGGGCGCGCGGAATGTGCCCTTTGGCGCGCTGCTCGACCCGGCAACGGGGTTGATTCTGCCGAAAAGCGAAATCGAGGCGCGGTTTACCGGCGCGGGGGTAGACCTCAAGCGGCCCATTATCACCTCCTGCGGGTCGGGCGTCAGCGCCTGCGTGTTGGCGATCGGTCTCTATGAGTTGGGCCGAACCGACGTGTCGGTTTACGATGGTTCATGGAGCGAATGGGGCAGCTACCCCGGCTTGCCCATCGCCACGGGGGAAGCTGCCGCATTATGAGCCTCGCGCCGCTTCCGCTCGATCCCGCCGAAATCGACGTTGCGATTACGCATCTCGAAATGTTGGCCCCGCCGAAAACCGCGCCGCTGGTCTGCCCCTCCCTGCCGCAACCGCTGACACTGATGGTGGCGCGCCAACCGAATTTGCGCTTCTACCGCTTCCTCTACGGCAGCGTCGGCGATCCGTGGCTGTGGTACGAGCGCCGCCAGATGGAGGATGCCAAGCTGACGGCGATTCTGAACGATCCTTTGGTGGAAGTGACGGTCGCCTATGTCGGCGGCGTTCCAGCGGGGTATTTCGAGTTGGATGGGCGCGAGCCGGGCGAGGTGGAACTCGCCTATTTCGGCCTAATGCCGGATTTTATCGGCCTGAAACTCGGGCCGTATTTTCTCGATTGCGCCATTCGTAAAGCCTGGGGGCGCGGGCCAAAGCGGGTATGGGTGCATACGTGCAGCCTCGATCACCCAAAGGCGCTCAGCCTGTATCAGCGCGCGGGCTTCGTGCCGTTTGCGCAAGAATCCCATCGCATCCCCAATCCAGCCGCGCTGATTGCGGCGAGCAACCGGCGCGGGGATTAGAGTTTTTTCGCCTTACTTTGCGAAAAGCTGGCTCATATCGCGGAAGGATTTGAACTCCAGCGCATTGCCGGCAGGGTCGAGAAAAAACATCGTCGCCTGTTCGCCGACGAGGCCCTTAAAGCGAATATAGGGTTCGATCACGAATTTTACCCCGGCGGCCTTCAGCCGGTCGGCGAAGGTTTCAAACGTGTCCCAATCCAGCACGACGCCGAAATGCGGCACCGGCACCGCATGCCCATCGACCGGATTATGGTGCTTATCGTCGGCTTTCTTCGGGGCGAGATGGGCGACGATCTGGTGCCCGAACAGGTCGAAATCGATCCATTCATCGCTGGAGCGGCCTTCGGGGCACCCCAAAAACTCGCCGTAAAACTGCCGCGCCGCCGCCAAATCGTCGACGGGGAAGGCGATATGGAAGGGCATCACTTTGGTCATGAAGTTTTCTCCGGGCTAAAGGCGAGGGTCTCTTCGCTCGCCTTAGTCTCCGCGAAAAATTGACCGAGACAAGCGAGTTTTTCGGTGGCTACCATTCTAAAAACTCATTCTTAGAGCCTATCATGCCGGAAAACCGCCTGCCCTCGCTCAACGCCTTGCGCACGTTCGAAGCCGCCGCCCGCCTCGGCTCCTTCACGCGCGCGGGCGAGGCGCTGCACGTCACCCAAAGCGCCGTGAGCCGCATGGTGGCCTCCCTCGAAGCCGATTTGGGCCGCGCCTTGTTCCAGCGCCAGGGGCCGCGCCTGATGCTAACCCCCGCCGGGGCCGAGTATCAGCGCGCCATCGCCGGAGCCCTCGCCGATCTGGACGCCGCCACGCGCCGCTTGCGCTTCGGCGACGCCACCGGACCGATTGCCGTCAGCACCCTCCACACCCTCGCCTTTCGCTGGTTGGTGCCGCGCCTCCAGGGCTTCGAGGCGGCCCATCCGGGGCTCAGCGTCGATCTCAGCACCGGCGACCGGATGGTCGATTTCACAAGCGAGCCCGTGGATATCGCCATTCGCTACGGCTATGGCGATTGGCCGGGGTGCCGCGCCGAATTTTTGATGCCGGAGACGGTTAGCCTCTTCTGCGCGCCCCATTTTACCGCCCGCTTCGGGCCGCTCGACCGGCTGGAGGATTTGCGCCACCATCGGCGGCTCTTCCACTCAACCCGCCCGCAAGCCTGGCCGGATTTCTGCGCCGCAGTCGGGCTGCCGACCGATTCCCTCCGCCCCGCGCCCGACGCGCCCGGTTTCGAGCATTTCTTTATGATTATCGAAGCCGCCGTTGCGGGGATGGGCGTGGCCCTGCTGCCGGAGTTTCTGGTCGAAGCCGATATTGAAGCGGGACGTTTGGTGCAACCGCTGCCGGTGCGCGTCCGCAATCCGCGCGCCTATTATCTGGCCTACGGTAAGGGGGCGGAGCGCCGGGCGAAGGTCGCGCTGTTCCGCGACTGGATTTTATACGAAGCCGCGCCCTATCGCGCCTAAGGCTTCGCCGCCCGCGTTTTTTTTTCGATTTGCCGCCATTTGGCGACATTGCGGTTATGCTCGTCGAGGGTTTTGGCGAAGGCGTGCCCGCCCGTGCCGTCGGCGACGAAATAGAGATCCTCGGTCGCCAGCGGTTTTGCCGCTGCCATCAGCGCCGCGCGACCGGGATTGGTAATCGGCGAAGCCGGGAGCCCCGCGCGGGTATAGGTATTCCAGGGCGTATCGGTATCGAGATCGACGCGGGTTAAGCTGCGCGTGGCCCCGGCCCCGCCGACGATGCCGTACAGCACCGTTGGGTCGGACTGAAGCCGCATGCCCTTGCGCAGGCGATTGATGAATACGCCCGCTACGCGCTCCCGCTCCGCCGCCACGCCGGTTTCCTTTTCGACCATCGACGCGAGGACCAGAAGCTCTTCGGGCGTGCGCAGGGGAACGCTGAGGTTGCGGTTGGCCCAGGCGTCGGCGAGCGTGCTTTGCATCGCCGTTTGTAGGCGCTTGACCATCTCGGCGCGGCGGTCGCCCTTTTGATAGTGATAGGTTTCGGGCAGCAGGGTGCCTTCGGGCAAGGTTTCCGGCATCGCGCCTTCCAGCCCGTCGGCGGCACGGACAAGATCAAGGATCTGCGAACTCGTCAGCCCCTCCGGCAGGGTCAGACGGCGCACCACCGTTCGGCCCGCGCGGAGTTGCTCCAGAATGGCCGAGAGGCTGGCCCCGGCGGCGATCTCATACTCTCCGGCCCGCAGGGCGCGCGGGTCGCGCCGCAACTGCTGGGCGGCCATGAGCAGCCAGGGCTTTTCGATCAGCCCCTCATCCATCAACTGCTGACCGATGGCATCTGAGCCCAAGCCGCGCGGGATATAGATCAGTTTGCTAACCGTCGTCGGCCCCGGCTTATCGATCTGCGCCTCGACCCAGCGCAGGCTGACGATAAAAAGGGCGCCCGCAAACACGAGCGCCCCTAATAGCAGTGAGAGAAGCCTGAGCAAGCTGGACTAGACCGCCCCGCCGAAGATCAGCGACGCGTTCGTGCCGCCAAAGCCGAAGGAGTTGGACAGGGCGTAGCGCACCTGCCGCTTCTTCGCCACATGGGGCACGAGATCGATATCGCAGCCTTCCGAGGGGTTATCGAGGTTCAGCGTCGGCGGCACGATTTGATCGCGCAAAGCGAGGATCGAGAAAATCGCCTCGACCGCGCCCGCCGCGCCCAACAAATGACCAATGGCCGACTTGGTGGAGGACATCGAGAGCTTATAGGCGTGCTCGCCGAACAAACGCTTCACCGCATTCAACTCGATTTCATCCCCCAGTGGGGTCGAGGTGCCGTGGGCGTTGATGTAATCGATTTGATCGAGGTTAAGGCCCGACCATTTCAGCGCGGCCTGCATGGCGCGATACCCGCCATTGCCATCCGGCGCGGGGGCCGTGATGTGGTAAGCGTCACCCGACATGCCATAGCCCAAGACTTCGGCGTAAATCTTGGCACCGCGCGCCTGGGCGTGTTCCAGGCTTTCGAGCACGACGACGCCCGCGCCTTCGCCCATGACGAAGCCGTCACGGTCCTTATCCCAGGGGCGCGAGGCTTTCGTCGGGGTATCGTTGAAGTTGGTGGACATGGCGCGCGACGCGGCGAAACCGGCAAAGCCGATGCGCGACAGCGCGGCTTCCGTGCCGCCCGCGATCATTACGTCGCATCGCCCAGCGCAATCAGACGGGAAGCATCGCCAATGGCGTGTGCCCCCGTCGAGCAGGCGGTAACGACCGCGTGGTTCGGGCCTTTAAAGCCGTAGCGCATCGAGACGTGGCCCGAGGCGAGATTGATGAGATTGGCGGGAATATAGAAGGGGCTGAGGCGCTCGGCCCCGCGCTCGCTCACTAAAACCGCGCCATCGGTAATGCCGATGAGGCCGCCGATGCCGGAGCCGATCATCACACCGGTCGCTTCCCGGTCGCGTCGCTTTCCGGCGTCCAACCCGAATCGGTAATGGCTTCCTGGGCCGCTGCCAGCGCATAAACGATGAAATCGCCCATGCGGCGACGGTCCTTGGTCGAGACCACCGCGTCGATATCGAACTGGCCGGGGCCGCCATTGCCGCGCGGAATGACGCCGCCGACCTTGGCCGGAATATCATCGACCTTGAAGTGTTCGTCGACGCGCTTCAGGCCGGACTGGCTGTCCAGCAGACGCGACCAATTGTGATCGACGCCGGTCCCCAGGGGAGTGACCATTCCGAGGCCAGTGACGACCACGCGCTTGAGGGTGATTTGTTTTGCTGTGCTCACGTGCGACTTTCGCCTTTTGCCGTCAAACTTGGCGCAGTTTGCCGTTAGATGGGACACCTGACGACAGAAAAATGCAACCAATCAAAGACCTGATGCGGCGTGATGATCTCAAGGAAGCGCGGGCTACTCAATCGGTCCCAAGTCAGCACCGCTTTTCAAGCGGCCCTTGTGGCAAGAGCCGCTTTCGGAAGGCTCCGAAACCGGCTCTTATCAACCTTGGGTCCGCTTATGCGCCGCGCGGGCTCAAAAGCATGTCCGTTTACCGGAAATAGCTTTAAGCGTTGTTCTTTTCGATGAAGTCGATCGCGTCCTTCACCGTCAGAATCTTTTCGGCGGCATCGTCGGGGATTTCCACGCCGAATTCTTCTTCGAACGCCATGACCAGTTCCACGGTGTCCAGGCTGTCCGCGCCCAGATCATCAATAAAGCTGGCATTGTCCGTGACCTTGGCTTCGTCCACGCCCAGATGCTCAATGACGATCTTCTTAACGCGTTCGGCAACAGTGCTCATTGCGAATTATCCTCGACAAGTAACCAGTGATCGTTCCGTGTAGCCGGTCTGGGCAGGCCCGACAAGCCCCTCCGGAGCGGATGAAAAGAGAGAGTTTCCGGCCCGAAAGCCGCTCCCTGTAACACACTTCAGAACCGGGCGCTAGAGATTCGCACCATCTCGAAGCCCAGTAAAAGCGTCTTAAAGCATCGCCATCCCGCCGTTTACGTGCAGGGTCTCGCCCGTCACATAGCCAGCTTCAGAGGACGCCAGATAAACCACCGCCGCCGCAATTTCTTCCCCGGTGCCCATGCGGCCCAGGGGAATCGCGCCCAGCAGCTTTTGCTTTTGCTCATCGCCCAGCGCCTCGGTCATCGCAGTTTCAATGAAGCCGGGTGCGACGCAATTGACGGTGATATTGCGGCTAGCTACTTCCTGCGCCAGCGACTTCGAGAAGCCGACCAGCCCGGCCTTGGAGGCGGCGTAATTGGTCTGCCCGGCATTCCCAGTCGCGCCAACGATGGAGGTGATGGAAATGATGCGCCCGAAGCGCTTTTTCATCATCCCCTTCAGCACGGCGCGCGACAGGCGCATCGGGGCGGTCAGGTTCACGTCCAACACACCATCCCAATCGGCATCTTTGAGGCGCAGCAGCAATTGATCGCGCGTGAGCCCGGCGTTATTCACCAGAATATCGACCCCGCCCGCCGCCGCATCCACGGCTTTAATCAGCGTATCCGCCGCCTCGGCCTGCGAGAGATCGGCTACGATCACATGGGTGCGCGCACCGCCGAGGCTGGCGGCAACTTCGGCCAAAACCGCTTCGCGCGTGCCGGTCAGAACCACCGTTGCGCCGCGCGCGTGCAGTGCCGCCGCAATAGCGCGGCCAATCCCACCACTCGCACCGGTTACGAGAGCCGTTTTTCCAGAAAGATCAAACATTTATATTTCTTTCTTAAAGCGTCTTCAGGAAAGCTTCAATATCGGCGGGGCCGCTTATAGAAAGGCCCGTCGCGTCCTTGGCGATCCGCTTCACGAGGCCCGTCAAAACCTTGCCCGAGCCAAGTTCGACGAACTGCGAAATTCCCATGACATTGGCCATATGCGCAATGCTTTCGTTCCAGCGCACCCGGCCCGTCACCTGCTCGACCAAGCTGCGGCGCAGCTTATCGGTATCCTGCTCGGGCCGCGCGGTGACATTGATAACGATAGGCAGGCTGGGACGGACCATCGTTACGTTAGCCAAAGCATCAGCCATTGTATCGGCGGCGGGCTGCATCAGGCGGCAATGGAAGGGTGCGGACACCGGCAGCGGCAGCGCGCGCTTCACACCCTTGGTTGGCGCAAAAGCGACGGCGCGGGCAATCGCCCCCGCCGTGCCGGAAAGCACGACCTGACCCCCGCCATTATCATTGGCGATATCGCAGACTTCGCCTTGGGCCGCCGCTTCGGCGATTTCTTGAGCGACCGAGATTTCGACGCCGAGCAAAGCCGCCATTGCGCCGGTGCCGAGCGGCACCGCCTTTTGCATCGCCTGCCCCCGGCGCTTCAGCAGCCGGGCGGTATCGGAAACGGTGAGCGCCCCCACGGCGGCCAGCGCCGAATATTCCCCAAGCGAGTGCCCGGCGACGGCGACACCGAGATCGGCCAAGCACTTACCGGTTTCGGCTTCGATCACGCGCGTGACGGCCAGCGAAGTTGCCATCAGCGCGGGCTGCGCGTTTTCAGTCAGCGTTAGCTCGGCCTCAGGCCCATTCCACATAAGGTGCGAGAGTTTTTGCCCCAGCGCCTCGTCGACTTCCTCGAACACGGCGCGGGCGACCGCAAACGCGTCGGCCAACTCCTTGCCCATGCCGACGATCTGGCTACCTTGACCGGGAAACAGAAAGGCTCGGGTCATAATTCGGAGGTTCCTTAAAGTTCACGCCGTATGAGGCAGAGTGTCGCGCGGTTGTCATACTCTCGTCACGGTCTGTCAAGAGGTCGCTTAAAATTGTGCCTTTTTAGGGGCCAGATTTGCTTGCATCCCTAAGAAGAATCGCTATAGTCCGCGCTCCCTTGCCTGGACCTTAGGTTCTCGCAAGCTCCTTGCCGATGGTTT
>NZ_LAJY01000025.1 GCF_000963705.1 Elstera litoralis
GGGCGGGGCTGCTGCCGGCGTTGCCGCCGGTTTGGCCGCGCCATCGCCGCCAATCATACCGAGCAGGGCCGCAACGCCAACGGTAACGCCTTCCGCCGCGACGATATCGGTGAGCGTGCCCGCCGCCGGGGCGTTCACTTCCAACGTCACCTTATCGGTTTCAAGCTCGACCAGCGCTTCATCGGCCTTCACCGAATCGCCAACCTTCTTGAGCCATTTGGCTACCGTTGCTTCCGAGACCGATTCGCCCAGGGTGGGGACTTTGATTTCGATGGCCATTCTATCCTCGAACCTTAGAACCGAGGGGCACGGCCCGATGACCGCGCCCAGTTGAGTTTCGTGCTGGGCTTAACCGACGGTCAGAGCGGTATTCACCAGCCCCGCCTGTTCGAGATTGTGACGCTTCAGCAAGCCCGTCGCCGGAGCCGCCGCCGCGACGCGGCCGACATAGACCGGGCGCTGCGTTTTATGGTTGATCCGCGTCAGCGTGCCTTCGATGCGGCGGTCGACGAAGAACCACGCGCCTTGGTTTTCCGGCTCTTCCTGACACCAGACGATATCGGCGTTCGGGTAGAGCGCCAATTCGTCGCCCAGGGCTTCATCCGGGAACGGATAAATCTGCTCCAGGCGGACGATGGCGATATCCTTCTGGCCGCGCTTCTCGCGCTCGGCGGCGAGATCGTAATAGACCTTGCCGGTGCAGATCACGACGCGCTTCACCGCCTCATTCGCCACCAAGTCGCCCTCGTTGCCGAGCACGCGATGGAAGGACGATTCCGGCCCGAAATCGGCCAGATTGGACTGGCACGCCTTCAGGCGCAGCAGCGACTTCGGCGTCATAATAATCAGCGGCTTGCGGAAATCGCGGCGGATCTGACGGCGCAGGGCGTGGAAATAATTCGCCGGGGTCGTGAGATTGCAGATCTGCATATTGTCTTCGGCGCAGAGCTGAAGGAACCGCTCGGGCCGGGCCGAGCTATGTTCCGGCCCCTGGCCCTCGTAGCCGTGCGGCAGCAACATGACGAGGCCCGACATGCGCAGCCACTTTGATTCCGACGAGCAGATGAACTGGTCGATAATGACCTGCGCGCCATTGACGAAATCGCCGAACTGGCCTTCCCACAGTACCAAAGCGTGCGGTTCGGCCATGCTGTAGCCATAGTCGAAGCCGAGCACCGAGGCTTCCGCCAGGGGGCTGTCGATGACTTCATAGCGCGACTGCTTGCCTTCAGGGCGCAGATTATTGAGCGGCTCGTAGCGCGCTTCCGTATCCTGATCGATCAGCACGGAATGGCGTTGGCTGAACGTGCCACGCCCCGAATCCTGGCCCGACAGGCGCACCGGCACACCTTCGACGAGAAGCGTACCGAAAGCCAAAGCTTCCGCCGTGGCCCAATCAATCCCCTCGCCGGTTTCGAACGCCACCCGCTTGGCTTCGAGCTGGCGCACGATCTTGCGGTTAACGTTGAAGCCTTCGGGATATTTCGTCAGGCCGAGGCCGACTTCCTTCAACACGTCCGGGGCAACGCCGGTCGCGCCGCGACGATCATCGTTCGGCGCGGTCTTCATGCCCGTCCATTTGCCTTCAAGCCAATCAGCCTTGTTGGGCTTATAGGATTTGGAGGCGTCGAATTCCTGCTCCAGATGATCGAAGAAGCGGTTCACTTCGGCTTCCGCTTCCGCCTTGGTCATCAGCCCTTCCGCGATCAGGCGATCTTCGTAGATCTGCCGTGTCGTCGGGTGGGTCGCGATCTTGCGGTACATCAGCGGCTGGGTGAACGCGGGCTCGTCGCCTTCGTTATGGCCGTGGCGGCGGTAGCAGACGATATCGATGACGACATCGCGCTTAAACATCATGCGGAATTCGATGGCGATGCGCGAGGCATGCACCACGGCTTCGGGATCGTCGCCATTGATGTGGAAAATCGGCGCCTGCACGGCTTTAGCCAGATCCGACGGATAGGGCGTGAAGCGCGAGTAGGAGGGGGCCGTCGTGAAGCCGATCTGATTGTTCACGATGAAATGGATGGTGCCGCCGGTGCGATAGCCGCGCAATTCGGCCAGCGCCAGCGTTTCGGCAACGAGGCCTTGGCCCGCAAACGCCGCATCGCCGTGCAGCAGCATCGCCATTACCTTGGTACGATCCGTATCGCCGCGCTGTTCCTGCTTGGCGCGCACCTTGCCGACCACGACCGGATCGCAGGCTTCGAGATGGGAGGGGTTCGCCGTCAGCGACAGATGGACCATCTTGCCGTCGAACTCGCGGTCCGCCGAGGTGCCCAGATGGTACTTCACGTCGCCCGAGCCCTGCACATCGTCCGGGCTCGCGGAATTGCCCTGGAACTCGCTAAACAAAGCCTTGAACGGCTTCACCATCACATTGGTGAGAATGTTCAAGCGGCCGCGATGGGGCATGCCGAACACGACTTCTTCAAGACCCAATTGGCTGCCGCGCTTCAGCACCTGCTCGATGGCCGGAACCAGGGTTTCGCCGCCTTCGAGGCCGAAGCGTTTCGTGCCGGTGTATTTCTTATCGAGGAAGCGTTCCAGCCCCTCGGCGGCAATCAGGCGCTCGTAAATGGCGCGCTTGCCGCGCGGGGTGAAATCGGTGGTGTTTTCGGTGACGCCTTCGATGCGCTGCTGAATCCACAGGCGCTGTTCCGGGTCTTGAATATGCATATATTCAATGCCGATGGTGCGGCTATAGACCGCCCGGCAGCGCGCCACGATTTCGCGCAGCGTGGCAACTTCAAACCCCAACTGACCGCCGACATAGATTTGCCGGTCAAGATCGGCGCTGGTGAAGCCATGATGTTCGAGGGTCAGATCGTCCACCGGCTTCGGCGGCTCCAGCCCCAAGGGGTCGAGCGTCGCTTCCAGATGGCCGCGAATCCGGTAGGTGCGGATCAGGATCATCGCCTGAATGCTGTCGCGCGCAGCGGCGCGCAGCGTGGCATTATCCAGCGTCGGCACCGCGTCATTGGCGACGGGGGCCGGTTTGGCCGGAGCCTTGCCGCCCTTGGCCGGAACGGCGGCGGCGGGATCATCCGCCCCGACGATCCGGGTCCGCGCCCGTGCCCAGCTTGCCCCCTTCAACTCGCCTAAGACGGCGCGCGCATCATCGTCGAGCCCGGCGAAAAACGCCGCCCAACTGGGATCGACCGAGGCAGGGTCGACCAAATACTGCGCGAAGATTTCGGCGATATAGGTGGCGTTGCCACCCGTAAGGAAGGAGTTCTGAGCGAGGGCGTGTGCCATAAACAACCGGCGGGGCAGATGCCCCGCCGCCTTCGGGTTAGAGGTTTATCGGGCGTTCATCAGCGACAGCATGGTGCTGCCGAGATCGGCCGGGGATTCGGCGACGGCAATACCCGCCGCTTTCATCGCATCGACCTTAAAGTCCGCCGTATCATTACCACCGGAAATCACCGCACCGGCATGGCCCATGCGGCGGCCCGGCGGGGCGGTGCGACCGGCGATGAAGCCGACGACCGGCTTTTTCGTGCCGGAGGCTTGCAAGAACTCGACGCCGCGCACTTCTGCATCGCCGCCGATTTCGCCGATCATGATGATCCCTTCGGTTTCGGGATCCTTCACGAACAGCTCCAGCGTATCGACAAAGTTGGTGCCATTGACCGGATCACCGCCGATGCCGACGCAGGTCGTCTGGCCCAGGCCGGTTGCCGTGGTTTGCGCCACGGCTTCATAGGTCAGCGTGCCGGAGCGCGAGACGATACCGATCTTGCCGCGCTTGTGAATGTGACCGGGCATAATGCCGATCTTGCATTCGCCCGGCGTGATGATGCCGGGGCAGTTCGGGCCGATCAGGCGCGTTTTGGAGCCCAGCAGGGCACGCTTCACGCGGATCATGTCCTGAACCGGGATGCCTTCGGTGATGCAAACGGCGAGTTCAATTTCGGCATCGATGGCTTCGAGGATCGCATCGGCGGCGAAGGGCGGCGGCACATAGATCACCGTCGCATTCGCGCCGGTTTTCGCCACCGCATCGGCGACCGTATCGAAAACCGGAAGGTCGAGATGCTTCGTGCCGCCCTTACCGGGGGTCACGCCGCCGACCATTTGGGTGCCGTAGGCAATCGCCTGTTCCGAGTGAAAAGTCCCCTGCGCGCCGGTGAAGCCCTGGCAGATGACCTTCGTATTCTTATTGACCAGAACAGCCATGATTACGCGGCCTCCTTCACAGCCTTCACCACCTTGGCGGCGGCATCGGCAAGATTATCGGCGGAAAGGATCGGCAAGCCGGATTCGGCGAGGATCTTCTTCCCTAACTCTACATTGGTGCCTTCGAGGCGAACCACCAGGGGCACGTTCAGGCTGATCTCGCGGGCAGCAGCCACCACGCCTTCGGCGATCACGTCGCAGCGCATGATACCGCCGAAGATATTCACCAGAATACCTTCGACGTTCTTATCGCCGAGGATGATCTTAAAGGCCTGGGTAACGCGCTCTTTAGTCGCGCCGCCGCCGACATCGAGGAAGTTGGCCGGCTCGCCGCCGTACAACTTGATAATGTCCATCGTGGCCATCGCCAGACCGGCACCGTTCACCATGCAACCGATATTGCCATCGAGCTTTACATAGGAAAGCTGATGCTTGGCGGCTTCGGTTTCGGCGGGGTCTTCTTCGTCTTCATCGCGCAGAGCTTCGACATCCTGATGCCGGAACAGCGCGTTATCGTCGAAGTTCATCTTGGCATCGAGGGCGATGATATCGCCCGCGCCGGTCACGACC
>NZ_LAJY01000250.1 GCF_000963705.1 Elstera litoralis
CCCCGGTCAAGCCGCTGCCCCTCGGCCTGGAGGGGGCGGAATGAGCGGGCGGATTTCGGTCGATGTCGCCATTATCGGCGGCGGGCTCGTCGGCAGTTCGGCGGCCTTGGCGCTGCGCGGGATGGGATTTTCTGTTGCCCTGCTGGACAAAGGTTTCTGCGGCGCGCAGGCCAGCGGCGTGAATTATGGCGGCGTGCGCCGTCAAGGCCGCCCGGTCGAACAACTGCCGCTGGCGGCCCGCGCTTCGGCGGTTTGGGTGCGGTTGCGCGGGCTGATTGGCATCGACGGCGAATATCAACGCTCCGGTCATCTCAAGCTCGCTCAAACCGAGGCCGATATGTCGGCGCTCGAAGCTTATGCTGAAACCGTGGCGGGCTATGGGCTCGATCTGCAATTGTTAAGCGCGGGCGGCTTACGCCAGCGCTTCCCCTGGATCGGCGACGGGCTGGCGGGCGCGTCCTTTTGCCCGAGCGATGGTCACGCGAACCCGCGTTTGGTGGCCGCGGGGTTTCCGGCGGCGGCACGGCGGGCGGGGGTGCAGGTGTTCGAGCAAACCCCCGTTATCGGCGTCACCCGGCAGGCGGAGGGGTTTGCGCTCGAAACCGAAACCGGGCCAAGCGTTCGCGCCGGGACCGTTATCAATGCCGCCGGGGCCTGGGCCGCGCCGTTCGCGGCGAGCTTTGGCGAGGCCTTACCGTTGAAGCGCATTTACCCGTCGATGATCGTCACCGAGCCGCTGCCGCCGCTGATGGACGTGAATATCGGCATGGAAGGCGGGGGGATTTACGCGCGGCAGGTGGAACGCGGGAACTGCATCGTCGGCGGCGAGCGCGGCCAGGCTTTGCCTGATCCCGATTTCTCCCGCCCGCGCAGCGCCGGCGCGCTCGCCATCATGAACCGGGCGGCAGAAATTTTCCCGGCGCTTAAACACGCCCACGCCATCCGCTTCTGGACCGGCACCGAGGGCGCGACGCCCGACAAAAACCCGATCATCGGCCCGAGCACGACCACGCCCGGCCTGATCCACGCCTTCGGCTTTACCGGCGCGGGGTTTCAGATCGCCCCCGGTGTCGGCGAGGTGCTGGCCGATCTGGTGCGCGATGGGCGCACCCAGACCCCCATTCACGCTTTTTCCCCGGCGCGCTTCCTTGCGCGCCGGGCCGCCGCTTCGCTTGCCACCAATGGACAGGCGCAAGACCAACAAAACGACCAAAAATCCGAACAGAGAGAAGGTTTTGCATCATGACGACGACCCGGACCATCCTCGCTTCAACCGCTGCCGCCGCGCTGATCCTCGCCGCCGGGAGCGCCGCTGCCCAAAGCAAAACGCTCTACGTGGGCATGAACGGCGGTAATTTCGAAAAGACCTTCACGCAAGCCGTTTTCCCGGACTTCGAGAAGGCCAACGACGTTAAAATCGTCGTCGTGCCGGGCGGCTCGGCGGATATTCTCGCCAAAGCCACCGCCGCCAAAGACAAGCCGCAGATGCATGTGATGTTTCTCGACGATGGCGTCATGGTGCGCGCGGTTGGCGCCGGGCTCTGCGAAAAGCTGAAGCCTTCCCCCGAACTCGGCGCGGTTCTGCCCAGCACGCGCATGAAGGACGATATGGCGGTCGGCATCGATCTCGGCATGACCGGCCTTGCCTATAATAAGAAGATGTTCGACGAAAAAGGCTGGGCCGCGCCGACATCCTGGATGGACCTTGCCGATCCGAAGTTTAAGGGCAAGGTCGTGTTCCAATCGGCCTCCGCTTCGTCCTTCGGCCTGCACGCCTTCCTCATGTTCAACCGCATTCAGGGCGGCACCGAAAAGAATGTGGAGCCGGGCTTCAGCAAATTCCGCGATATCATCGGCGGCAATGTGCTGGAGTTCATCCCCAGCTCGGCCAAAATCTCCGAAATGGTGCAAACCGGCGACGCCGCGATCTTCCCGCTGACGCCGACCGCCGTGGCGACCCTGAAGGAAAAAGGCATTCCGGTCGAATATGCCCAGCCCAAAGAAGGCTCGGTCGTGCTGATGGTGGCGCAATGCGTCATCGCCAATAATTCCGAACCTGCTCTGGCGCAAAAGCTCGCGGCCTATCTCCTGTCGGCGGAGGCGCAAAGCAAGGCCCTGGCCGCCGGGAACATCGTGCCCTCCAATCCCGCCGCCAAAGCGACGACGCCGGAAGCCGAACAGAAGCTCGCCGCTTTCCATACCAATATGAAAACCGCCGTGAATCTCGATTGGGACGCGATCAACGAAAAGCGCCCGGAGTGGAATAGCCGCTGGAATAAAATGATCGAACGTTAAGATTGGTTTTTCCGAGAGGGCAAGGTGCCCTCTCGGGCTCTCCCAACCAGGGCTGACGGCCCTGGACCGTGCCTTAGTTCACCTCGTTCCGCCACGGTGGGTTCGCCCCGGCGCGCGAACAGGTGATGGCGGCGCAGGCTGAGGCGAAGCGCAGGCTATCGCCTAAGACTTCGGTCGGCAGTTTGGTGAGCCGGGTCAGCGCGTCCCGTTCGCGCAGGGCCACCAGCAGCGCGGCGAGGAAGGTGTCGCCTGCGCCGATGGTATCGACCACGGTGATTTCCGGGGCGGGGACGTGGAGCGGGCCGGAGGCTTTGTGCCAGGCCGTCGCCCCGTGCCGCCCGAGGGTGAGCACGACCAGATCGGCCCCGTCTTTCAAAAACTGATCGGCCACGGCATCGGGGTTGGCGTCGCCATAGAGAAAGGCGAAATCCTCGTCCGACAGGCGAATGAGGCGGGCTTCTTTGGCGAAGGCGGCAATGCGTGCGCGAAAATCGGCGAGATCCTTCACCAGCGCCGGGCGGCAGTTGGGGTCGAGCGACACCAGCGTGTGCGGTTTGGCGCTGCGGGCCAGCGCCAGGGTTTCGGCGCTGGTCGGATCGTCGATGAGCGTGGTCGAGCCGATATGAACCGCATCGACCTCCGCCCACGGAAACCGGGCGGCATCGAACCGCCAGGCGCGGGCGGCGGTGGCTTTATCGTAGAAAGCATAGCGCGCTTGGGCGTCGATCAACTGCACGAAGGCGAGGGTATTCTGGTCGTCGCTGCGGTCGCAAAAGCGCAGATCGACGCCGGAGGCTTCGGCATGATCGGCGATCATCTCGCCGAAAATATCGGTCGAGAGCCCGCCGATGAACCCCGTCGGCGCGCCCAAACGGGCCATCGCAACGGCGATATTGAGGCAGGAGCCGCCGACGACCGGGTGCATTGCGGACTGCCCGTCCGGCGTCTGCGTCGGCATAAAATCGATCAGCGCGTCGCCGCAACTTAGGAGCCAACCTTGGGTCATATCTATCCTGCCATAATCGCGCGGCTGTGCCGGTCGAGAGCTTGCATAAGGGTGAAAACCTGTCGCTTCTTGCTATGGAAGGCGGCGATTGCGCCTTTTGTCGGGTCGGTAAGCACGCCGATGCGCGAAAGCGCCGCCATCGCCGCCCCCAGGCTCGTGAAGCGCCCGGCGGCCATCGCGCCGAGCATGGCTGCGCCGAGCAAAACCGGCTCGTTGGTAGTGGGATAGGCGACGGTGCAGCCAGTGCAATCGGCCATAATCTGCCGCACCAGGCCGACCGGCTGGCGCCACCGCTCATGACGAGGGTGGTGCAGGCGCGCCCCGCCGCGCGGAAGGCGTCGATCACCTGGGCCGTGCTATAGCCCAAGCCGCACAGGGCGGCGAGGTAGAGGCGCGTTAACCCCTCCAGCCCCGCTTCGGTATCGAGCCCCAGGATTACCCCGCGCGCGTCAGGATCGGCGAAGGGCGATCGGTTACCGAGCAGATCGGGGACGATGTGCAGGGTTTCGGTACCGAGCACGCTGCTGGACGCCGGGCCGTGCGCGAGTATTTCCCGTTCCAGCCATTCCAGCGGGGCGAGCGCGTCGGCCTTGGCGCGGGCCTCCAACTCCGGGAAGGCCGGGTGCAGGCGCAGCAGATAATCGATGGCGGCCCCTGCCGCCGATTGTCCGCCTTCGTTTAGCCAGAAGCCGGGGATCATCGCCGAGTGATACGGCCCCCAAATGCCTTTGACGAACAGCGGGGTTTCCGTGCTCGCCATAATGCACGCGGAGGTTCCCATAATATAGGCGACGCGCGCCAGCGGATCGGGCGCTTCGCCGTTCGGGCCAATCGCGCCAACGGTGCCGACGCCGCCTGCATGCGCATCGATCAAAGCCGCGCCGACGGGGGTGCCGGGGGAAAGACCGAGGTCGCGCGCCGCTTCCGCCGTTAGCCCGTCACCCAAGGCCGTGCCGGGTTCGACAATCTCGGTGCCGATGCGGCTGTAGCCTTCTTCCGGGAATTCCGGCAGGCCGATGGCGCGGAAAAAAAATCGCCGTCCCAGCGTTGCTCATGGGCAAGATAGGTCCATTTGCAGGTGACGGTGCAGGTGGAGCGGGCGAGGCTGCCGGTCGCCCGCGCGGTGAGATAATCAGACAGATCGAAGAAATGGGCGGCGCGCTTGAAGCTTTCCGGCAGGTGCCGCTTCAGCCACAGCAGCTTCGGCGACTGCATTTCAGGCGAGATCGAGCCGCCGACATACTCCAGCACCGGCGCGCCGCTTTGATTGATTTCGCGCGTTTCCGCCGTGGCGCGATGGTCCATCCAGACGATGATATTGCGCGCGGCCTCGCCGGTCGCGCTCACCGAAACCGGCTGGAAGGCGGCATCCACCACGACCAGCGAACAGGTGGCATCGACCCCGATTCCGGCAATCCGGTCGGAAGGTAGACCGGCGGCGGCGAGGGCCGCGCGCGTGGCGGTGCAGACCGCCGCCCAAATATCCTCGGCGGATTGTTCGGCGACGCCCCCCGGTCCGTGCCACAGGCGGATCGGGTGCTTGGCGCTGGCGAGCAAAGCCCCGCCCGCGTCGAACACCCCGGCCCGCGCGCTGCCGGTGCCGACATCGATGCCGATAAACGCCTGATCCATGCTGGAGCCCCTATTGCCGCGCCGCCTGCCCTTACCTCTACCAGCAGGTATAACCGCCATCCACTACAACGACACTGCCGGTCATCAGGCTTGCGGCATCGGAGGCAAGAAACAGCACGACCGAGGCGATTTCTTCGATCTCGCCAAGCCGGGCCATCGGGGTGCCGTCGAGCCAGGCCTTATACATCTCCGGCTTCGATTTCACGAACGCGTTCAGCGGGGTTGCGATATAGGTCGGGGCGACCGCATTCACCCGCACCCCGCGCGCCCCCCATTCGGCGGCGAGCGATTTGGTCAAATGATGCACCGCCGCTTTCGAGGCGTTGTAATAGCTCTGCCCCTGCGGCTTATTGACGATGAAGCCCGACATGGAGCCGATGTTCACAATCGTGCCACTGCCTGCTGCGAGCATGTGATTGCCGAATGCGCGGCAACACCAGAAGGTGCCATTGAGGTTCACGTCGAGCACATTCAGCCAATGCTCGTCGGTCACGGTTTCGGCGGGGGTCTCGCTGCGGGCGATCCCGGCGTTATTCACCAGAATATCGATGCGGCCATATTTGGCGACGGTTTCGGCGGCCACTTCGGTCACTTGCGCGCTATTGGTCACGTCCATCAGCACGGTATCGACGTCATAGCCTTTAGCCTTCATCAGGGCTTGGCCTTCGGCGGCAACCGCCGCGTCGAAATCCGCGATGATGACCTTCGCCCCGGCTTCGGCCAAGGCTTCGACCGAGCCGAGCCCAATCGCGCGTCCGCCGCCGGTCACGAGGGCGATACGGTTGGTGAGTTTGAATTTATCGAGATACATGGTGGTTCTTCCACAGCAGCAAAATATGAAAAAGGGGAGGGCGGCGGATTAGCTCATCCAATTGCCGCCATCGACGTTGAGGGTTTGGGCGACGATGAAATCGGCGTCCGCCGAGGCGAGGAACACGGCGGCTCCGGTATGATCCTCGGGCAAGCCCATGCGCCCGAAGGGCACGGCCTCGCCCACAAGGCGCTTCTTTTCGCCTAAGGGCCGGTTCTCGTAGCGGGCGAAGAGGGCATCGACCTCGTCCCACATGGGGGTATCGACGACGCCGGGGGCGATGCCGTTCACATTGATGCGGTATTTAATGAGATCGAGCCCCGCCGATTGGGTGAGGCTGATGACGGCGGCTTTCGTCGCGCAATAGATCGAGACCAACGCTTCGCCGCGCCGCCCGGCTTGGGAGGCCATATTGACGATCTTCCCGCCGGTGCCCTGCGCCACCATCTGCCGCGCGACGGCTTGCAAGGTGAAAAACAGGCCCTTCACGTTGACGGCGAAGAGGAAATCCAGGCTTTCCGGGGTTACGTCCAACACCGGCCCCATATCGAACACGGCGGCATTATTCACCAGAATATCGATGCGCCCGGCGGTGGCGACCACCTGGGCGACCATCGCGTCAATCGACGGGAGTTTGGTCACGTCGAGCGCCACGGCATGCGCCTTCGGTCCGAGCGCGGCGGCGGCTTTTTCGGCTTCGGCATGATCGCGGTCAGCGAGAAATACCGTTGCGCCTTCCGCCACATAGCGCGCGCCGATGGCAAACCCGATACCGCGCGCGCCGCCGGTAATCACGGCGACTTTAGTGTGAAGTTTCATAGTCGGATGGCCTTTCCGGCGGCGTCGAAGCGGTGCAGGCGGGTGGGGTCGGGGGCGAGGGCGACGGTTTCGCCGACCTTCAGCCCCACTTCCCCCTGCACCCGCGCCGTCATCGCGCCGATTCCCGGCACGTCGAGATAGAGGAAGGTGTCACTGCCCAAATGTTCGGCGGTGGTGATGGTGCCGCGCCAGCCGGGGCCGTCGCGGGTGGGGTTAAGGTGCTCCGGGCGGATGCCCAAGGTTTTCGCGCCGTGGCGCTCGGCTTCGGCCCCGGTGATGAAATTCATCTTCGGCGAGCCGATGAACCTGCGACGAACAGATTATCCGGGTGATCGTAAAGTTCCAGCGGCGAGCCCGCTTGCTCGAGCCGGCCCGCGTTGAGCACGACGATTTTATCGGCCATCGTCATCGCTTCCACCTGATCGTGCGTCACATAAATCGCCGTTGTGGCGAGTTGGCGTTGTAGGCGGGTGATTTCCTGGCGCATCTGCACGCGCAGGGCCGCGTCGAGGTTCGACAGCGGCTCGTCGAACAGGAATGCCTTCGGCTGGCGCACAATCGCCCGGCCAATGGCGACGCGTTGGCGCTGGCCGCCGGACAGCGCGCCGGGTTTCCGGTCGAGATAGGGGGTGAGGTTCAGCACGGCAGCCGCCGCATCGACCTTCTTGTCGATCTCGGCCTTCGGCATGCCCGCCATTTTGAGCCCGAAGGCGATGTTATTGCGCACGCTCATGTGGGGATAGAGCGCGTAGGATTGGAACACCATCGACAGGCCGCGTTTGGCGGGCGGCAGGTTCACCACATCCTGCCCGTCGATGAGAATCGCCCCGCCGCTGACATCCTCCAGCCCGGCAATCAGGCGGAGCAGGGTGGATTTCCCGCAGCCGGACGGGCCGACGAAGACGACGAACTCGCCATCATTGATGCTGAGATCGACACCGGGAATAACATCGACCGCGCCGAAGGATTTCTTGATGCCTCGAAGTTGGATCGCGCCCATAGGTCGCTCCTCCTAAAATTAGGTTATTTCACCGCGCCGAACGTCAGGCCGCGCACGAGCTGGCGCTGGCTGAACCAGCCGATGATAAGAATGGGGGCGATGGCGAGGGTGGATGCCGCCGACAGTTTCGCCCAAAACAGCCCTTCAGGGCTCGAATAAGCGGCGATGAACATCGTCAACGGGGCGGCGGCCCGCGTGGTGAGGTTCAGCGTCCAGAAGGCCTCGTTCCAGGCCAGGATGACGTTCAGCAGCACCGTGGAAGCAATGCCGGGCACGGCCATCGGCAGCAGCACGAACAGGATTTCCTGGCCCAAATTGGTGCCATCCATGCGGGCGGCCTCCAGGATCTCCTTCGGAATTTCCTTGAAGTAAGTGTAGAGCATCCACACCACAATCGGCAGATTGCCCATGCCGAGCACGACCAGCAGGCCCCAGCGATTGTCCAGCATCCCCGTATCGCGGAAAATCAGATAGATCGGCACCAGCGCGCCCACGGCGGGCATCATCTTGGTCGAGAGCATCCACAGCAGCACGTCTTTCGTGCGCTT
>NZ_LAJY01000251.1 GCF_000963705.1 Elstera litoralis
TTAACGAGGTCGCTGTCGGCCCCAGCATCGCCTATCTCTCTACGACCTATTGGTTTGGGCTGGAGCATCAACTGCAATCCGATTTGCTGATCGGGGCCAATGTCTCGACCCGGTACCTCGATTACGAGCGGAGCCGTGACGCCGCCGATATTCTTTCGGTTGGTGCCCGCGCCACTTGGTTCATCAACCGTAGCTTCCAAGCCCAAGCTGAAGTGAATTTCAGCCGCCGCGACGGCACGCAGAGCGACTCAAACTTTGAGCGCAACATCGGCATGCTGCGGCTCGTATCAAGCTTCTAACGCAGGATAAATTGAGACCCCTCTATGCTTAATCGCCGCCAATGCCTTTTTGGTTTGTCTGTCTGTCTGCTTGCGGGCCGCAGCGGCTTGTCGTCGGCACAGGCCCCGACGCAGCCCCAGACGGAAATTGGCATCGGCGAGTATCGATTGGGGCCGGGCGACCGGGTGCGCGTTCAGGTTTTCAACGAAGCCGATTTATCCGGCGACTATGATATCGACGGCACCGGCCAGATCTCGCTTCCGTTGATCGGGCAAATGACCGCCGGGGGGCAGCGCGTCAGCGATCTTGAGGCAACGATTCTCAAAGCCCTGAGCAATGGTTATCTCAAAAATCCGCGCGTTACCGTGGTTGTGCTGACCTATCGGCCCTTCTACATTTACGGCGAAGTTCGCCTGCCGGGCGGCTATGCCTATGTCAACGGAATGCGCATGGTGAATGCCGTGGTGCTTGCCGGTGGCTATACGCCGCGCGCACGCCAAGGCCGCTTGCTGATAACGCGCCTGATCGACGGGAAAAAGACCGAGTTGGAGGGGAACGACGATACGCCCGTGCTGCCGGGCGATATTATTCGCGTCCCCGAGCGGTTCTTTTAACGCGGAGCCCTCATGACGCAGCTTCAACCCTCCGCCCCGGCCCGACCGCCGAACTTATCGATGCCCCTGCCGCCCGAACAGGATGGGGCCGGGCTGCTCGATCTGACGCGCTTGCTCAGCATTATCCGGCGGCGGTTGCCGATTATGCTGGCCGTTTTTCTGACGATCACGGCGACAATGCTGATTTGGGTAACGCTTCAACCCAAGGGATATACGGCGGAAGCGTCGCTGGCGCTCGATACGCGGCGGGTGAATATTCAGGAAATTCCAAATTTCGTGAATGCGGTAACGCTGGATTTCCCCGTTGTTCGCACGGAAGTTCAGGTTTTACAGTCCTGGCCGCTGGCCGCGAAGGTTATCCAGTCGCTTAACATGAGCGAGCACCCGGAATATGGCAACCGCCCCGGCCGATTGGCGCGCATCGCCGAAGCCTTGCCCCTGCCCGACAGTCTGCGCGCCCTGTTTGCGTCGGAGCCAAAACCACCGCTGGACATGGACCAGATGGTCAACCGATTTAGCAATGGGCTTTCGGTTCTTACCGACGGGCGCTCTTACGTTATCCGAGTGCAGTTCCGCTCGTCCGATCCCGCGCTGGCCGCCGCCGCCGCCAATCAACTCGTCACGCTTTATCTTTCCGGCCAAGAAGACGAGCGCGTGCAAACCGTCAAACGCATCAACGGCTGGCTGAACGAGCGTGCCGAAGAGTTGCGGACCCAAGTGCGCCGCTCCGAGCTTGCGGTCCAGCAGTTCCGCCAGCAAAATAACCTCTCTGAAATGAAGGGAACCTCGGTTTCCCAGCAGCAGATCAGCGAGCTTTCGAACCAGATGATTCTATCGGCGGCGGAGCGCGCGGAAAAGGAAGCGCGCCTGCGCCAGCTTCAGCAGAGCCGCAGCAGTGGTAATATCGCCAGCATCGTCGAGGTGATGAACTCGCCGCTGATAACGCGTTTGCGCGAGCAGGAAGCGCAAATCATTCGGCGGGAAGCGGAGTTGACCGACCGCTACGGCGAGAAACACCCGACGATGATCGCCGTGCGGGCCGAACGCGACGATTTGCGCCGCAAGATCGACGCGGAGATTGCAAAAATCGCCCAGGCCATGAGTGCCGAGGCCGATATCGCGCGGGTTCGGGAAGCCTCGCTGCGCAATAATCTCGACGTGTTGCGGCGGCAAGCGGCCCAAGCCAACCCCGCCGAAGTGCGCTTGCGCGAGCTTGAACGCGATGTCGATGCGAACCGCGCCGTTCTGGATGCGTTTTTAACGCGGATCCAGGAAGGGGCGACGCAGGAGAATTTCGTTAATCCCGTCGCGCGCTTCGTCTCCCCCGCCCAAATCCCGAAATCGCCCGATCAGCCGCGCATGGGCCTGACGATGGTGATTACCATTGTGATTGGGGGCGCAATCGCCTTTGTCCTCGCGGTGATGGCCGATCATTTTGATCGAACCGTTCGCTCCAGCGAGCAGCTTGAGCGGGACACGGGCATAAGCTGCCTGGGTTTGGTGCCGCGCGCGGGCCGATTGGGAAGCCGCCCGGATACGGTTCTAAACCAGCGCGACGGGCTGTTCTCCGAGGCAATCCGGTCGATCCGCGCCGCGCTCAAAGTCTCGTCGCTCGGGGTTCCGCCGAAAGTGATCCTGCTGACCTCGGCGGTCGCGGGGGAAGGGAAAAGCCTGATTGCCCTCAGCCTTGGCCGTTCCGCCGCGCTCGATGGGATGCGCGTTCTGCTGATCGACTGCGATTTTCGCACGCCAGCAGTGGCGCGCGGGCTCAAAGTTCCGGCCAGCAATGGGCTCGACCATCTCTTGATCCACGGCGCGTCAAGCGGCTCGCCCATCCGAACCGATGCCGCAAGCGGGCTGCACTATATTCCCACCGAAGCCGCGCCGCATAAATCGCAAGAGCTTCTCGGCGGTCGTCTGTTCGCGGGCCTCCTCCAAGAAGTCCGCCGCCACTATGATTTGATTATTCTCGACTGCCCGCCGCTAGCAACGGTTTCCGATACCGTGCTGATTACCCAATTGGCCGACGCCACGCTGGTCGTGACCCAATGGCGGAAGACGAAAAACCATATGCTGACCCGCGCCGTCCGCCGCCTCGCCCAAGGCCATAGCCAAGCGGTTGCGCTTATTCTGAACCGTATCGATCCGAGGCTGTTTGATCGTTATATGAACGGTCGCTGCCTGTCGCTCGATTAAGCCGATGGCGCGGGTTCGCAAGGCTTTCGCGGCCCTCCTCTTTCTCGGATGCTATGGCAGCGCACGCGGGTTGGCCTTTTTCGGGCCGCTTCTGCTCTCGCGCCTGCTCGCCCCCGAGACCTATGGCGGTTTAGAACTCGCGCTGGCCATCGCCACGGTTATGGGCAGCGTGGTCGGCCTGGGTGTGCCTCAGGCGACTCCGCGCTTGCGCCTATTGCTGGGCCACGAGCGGGTAACGGATATTCTCATCCTCGCCTTTTTATTCTCAGCGCTGCCGCTCTATGTGAGCAGCCTTGCGAGCGTTTGGCTGGGGGTGCCGCCCGTCGTCAGCCTCACCCTTGGGCTCGGGGTTCTGTACGGGGCACAGTATGGTCTGAGTTTCTGGGCGCGGGTTGAGGGGTACAAATATCTTTCGACTTGGGTCGATAATGGAAGTTTGGTGCTGCTGGGCGTGAGCGCGATTGTTCTAACGCTCTTAGGCGTCGCGCCGGAGTTGACGGGATTTCTCTACGGGGTTTGGGGCCTCGCACTCCCGCTCTGCCTCGTTGGCCTCGGCGCGCTTGCTGTCTTACGTCCCCAGGGGCTGCTGAAACTCTGGCGGATTGCCCTCAAAGAGGGGGTTCCGCTGGTTTTGACAAGCTTGGTGCTCGTCGCGTTTGCCGCCTCGCCGCGTCTTTTGGCCGGGCGCTTTCTGCCTTTGGCCGATGTCGGCGCGCTCGCCTTTGCCGCCCGCCTCTGCCTTATTATGCTGGTCGTCCATCAACTGCTGATGACGTGGCATTTCCGCGATCTCTTTACCTGGCCGACGCAGCGCTGGGATAAGATTTTTGCCGGTATTTTAGCGAGCCTCGCCGTGCTGGGCGTCGGGGTTATGTTCGCTTGGCCCTGGGTTGTTCCACATCTAACCCCCGATTATCCCGCAATCCCGCGTCTTGTCGTCGCGCTGATTGCCGGGCAAACGATCCTTTGGATTGCCATTGCGCTGCTCGAATCGATGCTCAATCGTCAGGGGTTGGGACGCCGGGCCGCGCCAACGCTCGCCCTGGTCGGCCTGCTGGGGTGGKGGGCTATTGAAGCCTTGCTGCATTTTATCGCGCCGACGCCCCTCCTGGTGGCTTTCCTAGGATGGTGCCTTCTCAGCATCGGGGTTGGGACGCAGTGGCTGCTCTTGCGCCAATCCGGCCTTGTGCTGCCCCGCGCTGGCCTTGCCTTGGGAATGGCCACCGTGCCCGCCCTGATCGCGCTCGCGCTGGGGCTATGAGGATTCTTTGAAGTAAAAACGGTTGATGAAGGGATCAAACCCCGGCGGTAGCGGCGCAACGGGCTTGGCCGGTGCATAGGGAAGCCCCATTAGACAATATGTGACTTGGAAGATCAGTCGTGGCCGGTCACGCGGCGGGAGGCCGCGATGCATCCCGAACGTATTTTCGACAAAACAACTCCCCGCCGGACCCGTGAAACGCAACTCCCGCCCCAATGCCGCCGCCTCCGCATCGGTATAGCGGCGAAGATCGAGATGGGTGGCACGGTCATGGGAGCCGGGAATATAGACATGGGGGCCGGAATGCTCGTCGACATCCGTGAGGTAGAGGAAGAATTTATAGAAGGCCCAATCATCCACATCTCGGTGGAAGCGCTCAGCGTGCTCGGCGGTTCCGTCGCCCGGCAGCGACCACCAAGCGGTCAGATACCCGATGCTGGGCTTGCACCCGAGTAAGGCCTCGATACTGGCCAGAAGCAGGGGGTGATTGGCCAGCGCCACCGCGTGCGGGGCCGCGACCACGGTTTCCGCATCGAAAAAAGCCACATGGGTTTCTGGCCGGGCTTCGGTGAGCGGCATGAACTGGCCGAACGTGGGACGGTAGGGGTCGCGGGCTTTTTGCTCGGAGAAATAAGCCCGCATCTCCGCCACCTGCTGCGGCTCCACCAGCCCCGTAAGCAGATGATAGCCCTGGCGGTTCATATCCTGCACCAACGCCTGCACCGTCGCTGCGGCATTGCCCCCCGGCATTACCACCGACCGGGTCCGCCGCCCCGCCAGCCAGCGCGCGATTTTCGCCCGGCGCTGTGGGTGCCGAACCCGGCGTTGCGCTTCAAACGCCCAATAGTAAGGCGAGGCCATCAGCCGGGCGCGGCGGAGGATTTTTTTCGACAAGCTGGCGCATCATCTTCTCACCGGGCATCCCACCAAAGGGTGCCCGTTTACACGGTTCGCAGTTTAGCGAAAAAAACCGGCGATGTGGAGAGGACGAGCAGCCAGGCCACCGCCGCAATCAACCACAGGGCGGTGAGGCTCGGAACCATCACGCTCAAAACCGACGGAACCAAAGTGGCGCTTGCGTAGAGCGCGCCGGCCCAACGGTGGCTGACGTGGTCCCAAAGAACATGGTGCAGATGGTCGCGCCCGCCCCGGAACGGGCTCTGTCCGCGCCCAAGGCGCACGGCCAGCACGCGCCCCGCATCGAAGACCGGCACGATGAACCAGAGCAGCAGTTGGTCAATCGAAACATGGCCCTCGGCATGGGCATGCAGACCGAGAACGCCAATCGTGCAGGCCACCAGATAGGCTCCGCTGTCGCCCGCGAACACCAGCCCGCGCATATTGGCAATCAGGAAGGCTCCGCAGCACAGCATCGCCGTAACGTAATAGCCCATTGGCAGGGCGTCGGCGGTTACTTGCAGCAGCGTCAGCCACAGCATCGCATAGCCCGCCAGAATGCCATTGCGCCCATCGATGAGATTGACCGCGAAAATGAAGGAAACCAGTACTAGGGCTGCCGCGACGAAAGCAAACGCCGGGACCATGCCAACGTTGATCCCCCAGGAGAAATTCAGATTCAGCGCCACGAGGGTCGGATCGAGCCAGAAAGCGGCCGTTGTTGCTAAGGTCGAGAGCACAAGCCGCAGCCGCGCATCAATATCCGAGCGGTCGTCCACAAGGCCGATGATGTAATGGCATGCCACGAGTATTACACCAACCTTAACGGGAAACTGCATATCCGCATTGATAGAATGCAAAAATACGGATGCCAATCCCGCAATCGCTAAGGCGGTTCCG
>NZ_LAJY01000252.1 GCF_000963705.1 Elstera litoralis
CGGCCATCGTCCCCTACCGCAAAACTGTGCATCGCCAGCGGCAGTTTCTGATTGGCCAGAAGGCTCATATTCTCATTCTGTTGCATCACGGAATCCACGGAAGCTGACGATCATGCGCTAGGGGCATTGTTCCCCCTGCATTATGCTGGCGCATTGTGCCACGGTTCGGGATAGGGTCCAACTCCTCGCTGAGTGTGCATCGGTATCCTGCGGAAGGTTTGGAGGTTTTAGGTATGCGGCCCACAGTGTTTCCCGCCATTCATCGCGAAGGCTGGCCTTTTATTGCGATTTTCATCGTCGCGGCGATTATCCTCTCGTGGATTCACGGCGGGCTCGGCTTCATCGGCCTGATTTTGACGGCCTGGTGCGTCTATTTCTTCCGCGATCCCGTGCGCGTTACGCCGATGCGCAGCGGCTTGGTGGTGAGCCCGGCCGATGGCATCGTCGTCAGCCTGGGGCCGACGGTGCCGCCGTCGGAACTCGGCCTCGGCGATCAGCCGCTGCCCTGCGTTGCCGTCTTCATGAATGTCTTCGACGTTCACGTGAACCGCGCGCCGGTCACGGGGCGCATCCGCCATATGGCCTATCGTCCGGGGCGGTTCTTCAATGCCTCGCTGGATAAGGCGAGCGAGCATAACGAGCGCAATGGCCTCGTCTTCGAACTGCCCGATGGCCGTGCGGTCGGCGCCGTGCAGATTGCCGGCCTCGTGGCCCGCCGCATCGTTTGGTGGGTCGGCGTCGGCGATGCGATGACGGCGGGCAGCCGGTTCGGCATGATCCGCTTCGGTAGCCGCGTCGATGTCTATCTGCCCCAGGGCGTTACGCCCCAGGTGTGCATCGGGCAGCGGATGGTCGCCGGTGAAACCGTGTTGGCCGATCTTCAGTCCAGCGAAGCCTTACGTCCGGGATTTGCCAGCTAATCATGTTGCGCCGCCGCCCCTCCCGGCTTCCGCGCCGGATGCGGGCTCAGTCGATCAATCGGCTGATCCCCAATATGGTCACGCTGCTCGCCCTCTGCTCCGGGCTGACGGCGATCCGCTTTGCGCTGGAAGGCCGCTGGCAAGCGACCGTGATGGCGATTTTTTTGGCGGCGATCTTGGATGGGCTCGATGGGCGTCTCGCGCGCATGATGAATGCCACGTCTAAATTCGGCGCGGAACTCGATAGCCTGTCGGATTTCGTCTGCTTCGGCGTGGTGCCGCCGGTGGTGCTGTACCTCTGGGGGCTCGACGACGGCGGGCGCGTCGGCTGGGGCGTCGCGCTTTTCTATACAGTGTGCATGGCCTTGCGCCTCGCGCGCTTCAATACGTCGCTGGAAGATACTGCGCGGCCGCCCTGGACCTATAATTTCTTCACCGGCGTTCCCGCTCCGGCGGGGGCGGCCTTGGCGCTGCTGCCGCTATTGGCTTTCTTTGAGTTCCAGGCCGAGTTTTTGAAGCGGCCCTTGTTCCTCGGCCTATGGCTCTTGATCGTCGGCGGGTTGATGGTGAGCCGGATTCCGACCTTCTCCTTCAAGAAGGTCCGCATTCCCAACTGGCTCGTACTGCCGTTCATGTTGGCCGCAGGCGGCACGGCGGCGGGGCTCGCAACCGAGCCGTGGATGACGCTGATGGCGATCCAACTGCTCTATCTCATCTCTATTCCGCTCTCGATCCGCGCCGCCCGGCGGCTTCAGCGCGCGCTCGACCGGAGCCAAGGCCCGCTTGTCGAAACTGCTCCTGGGAAGCCGGATTAGTCCTCGGGGGCGCGTTCCACCCAGCGGTGCCCATCGAAGCGTTCCAGCGGGCTGAAGCGCGCCTTATAGCTCATCTTGCGGCAATCCTCGATCCAGTAACCGAGGTAGAGATAAGTGAGCCCGCGTTGAACGGCTTCCGCCACCAGCGCTTGAACCAGAAAGGTTCCGAGGCTGCGGGTCGGCGTGTCCGGCTCATAGAAGCTGTAGACCGCCGACAGCGAATCCTGCCCAACGTCGGTCAGCCCGCAGGCCCAGAGGCGGCCCGCTTCGTCCCGTAACTGAAGAAGCCCGGTTTTGACGGGCGATTCCTCGATCAGCAGTCGAAACTCCTCATAGGACATCAACGCCATATCGCTATCGCTATGGCGCTGGTGCTGATAGCGCTCGAAGAGATCGAAAAGCTCGGCGGAAGCGCGGGCAGGCGCGAAACTGGCCCGGAGGTCGTGGTTCAGCTTGTGCAGTTTGCGCATCGTCCGGCTTGGGGCAAAGCGCGCGACGGGAATGCGAACGGGGATACAGGCGGTGCAGCCATCGCAGGCCGGGCGATACAGGTAGCGCTGGCTGCGGCGGAAGCCGTAATGCTGAAGAAACTCAAAAAAACCGCCCGCGGCCATTTCGGCCGAGATTTCGGTGAGAACCCGCGTTTCTTCGCGGCCCGGTAGGTAGGAGCAGGGGAAGGGGCGGGTGCGGTAGAAGATCGGCTCGACGATCCGGTCCAGCGCGGTAATCCCACGGTCCAGCTCATCCGTCATGGCGTCCCCCCTTGCGGTTGGTCCTCGTGGATCAGCGTGACAAGCCCGGCGCTAAAAATCAATCGCTTGCCCTAAAAACAAATCTCCCGGCGCAAGGGCCGGGAGAGATGGAAAATCAGTCGGAACTCTTTATTGGCGCGGGATCAGGCGACCGTCGGGGCCGGGCGGCGGCGGTTGGACCGGCGCGGCGGCTGAAGCGGCCCCGGTTCCGCCTGCGGGGGCCGGGGGCACCGGCTCATTCAGCAGCGTAATGGAGATACGGCGATTGCTGGCAGCCTTCGGGTCTTCGGGAACCTTCGGCTCGCGGTCGGCTTTGCCTTCGACCGAGGCGATCCGGTCATCGGCGATGCCGTTCTTGGTCAGCGCGCGGCGGCTGGAATTGGCACGATCCGCCGAGAGGTCCCAATTGTCATACTGCGAGCGTGGCCCAAAGGCGACGGAATCGGTATGACCGGAGATGGCGACCTTATTCGGGACCGACGCGATAATCTTGGCAACCTGCGCCATCAGCCTTTCGGTCTGCGGCAACATGCGCGAACTGCCTTTGGGGAACAGTTCCTGCTTTTCATTATCGATCAGATCGATTCTGGTGCCGTCCTGGGTTTGGGCGAACTGCACATTGGCCTGGAACCCTTGAAGCTCGGGCACGCCTTGCAGCGCTTGACGAACCTGGCGCTCTACCTCGGCGGCGGGCGGGGCAGGGGTCTTTTGACCAGACAGCGCACCGGGTTCGGCTTCGATACCAAGCGGCTTCGGTTGGGCACCGGGGAAGCCCGGAACATCCGTATTGCCGTCGCCGTCTTTCGGCAGCGACGGGCCGCCGCCGGGCGTGCCGAGCGGGGCGGAGGGGTTGCGCAAGGCCCCATCCTTACTAATCGTTTCGCCGTTCAGCATTTGCCCGGACCCGGAGGGGTTCCGCGACGCACTCACCGGAGCGAAATATTCAGCAATCGAGACCTTCTGTTCCGGCGTGGATTGATTGATGATCCACAGCATCAGAAAGATAATGAACATGGCGGTCATAAAATCCGCCAGCGCAATCTTCCAGGTCGAAGAGCCGTGGGCGTCGTGACGCCCGCCCTTGACTTTCTTAATGATGATCGGCGGAAGGTTCGAGCTATGCGCAGCCATAATAGAATCCTCTTACCCGTTCCGCAGAAACTTGCCGCCCCACGCGCCGATTAAACCGGCGGCAGGGAGGAAACCGTCGCTTCCACTTCGTAGAAGGTCGGGCGAACGTCGCTCATCAGCGCCTTACGGGCGAATTCCACCGAGACCGCCGGGGCATAGCCCTGCATGTGCGCGAGAATACCCGCTTTCATGCATTGCAGAAACTTCATTTCGGCTTCGACATCATTCTTCAGCGCGGTCGCGATCGGGCCAACGAACCCGTAGGAGAGCAAGACGCCGAGCAGCGTGCCGACGAGCGCGCCGCCGATGGAGGCCCCAATAACGCCAGCAGGCTGATCGATGAGCGCCATCGTTTTGATAACGCCGAGCACGGCGGCGACGATCCCGATGGCGGGCAGCGCGTCGGCCATCACCTGAAGGGCGGCCGGAATTTGCATGGTTTCCTGATGGTGTGTTTCGATTTCCTCATCCATCAGCGCTTCGACTTCGTGGGGATTATCCGTCCCCAGGGTCAGCAGGCGGAGGTAATCGCAGAGGAACACCAGCGAGGATTGATCGTTCATGAAGGTCGGAAACCGCATGAACAAATTGCTCTCGCGCGGGTTTTCCACATGCTGTTCCAGCGCCAGCATGCCCTTGGTCTTGGCGAGCTTGAAGGAGGTGTAGAGCAGGCTCAGCAGTTCCAGGTAACTATCTTTGCTGTAGCGGCGACCGCCGAAAATCTTGGCGATCGAGCCGATTGTCCGCCCGAGCACCGCGCCGCGATTGGAGATCATGTACGAGCCAACGGCCACGCCACCGATGATAACCAATTCAACGGGTTGAAACAGGATGTCAAAGCGCCCGCCGAGAAGGGCGAAGCTGCCAAAGACCGCGAAAAGAATGATAGCGATACCGGCGATCTTTAGCATGGACTCACTCCAACGTTCTGTTCCGATTGTCCAAACCGACACATGAAGGGCAACGAATGGCTCTTGCCCCATTTATTCTGCCTATAGG
>NZ_LAJY01000253.1 GCF_000963705.1 Elstera litoralis
TATCCAGCAACGGCTCTTTGGTCATTTAGTTCATGCCGACTTAAGTTTTTTCCACGCCCACGCGACGGGGAATTTAGTGAGCCGCTTCACCAACGATGTTGGGTTGATGCGCAATCTTGTTTCGTCAACGCTCACGGGGTTTGGGAAAGATTTTCTAAGCGTCATCTTCCTTCTTGCCGGAATGCTCTGGACGGATTGGGTCTTGACGGTGGTAGCCTTGATTGGTTTCCCGACAGCGATTCTGCCCATCGCGCGCCTGGGCAAGCGCATGCGCAAGGTTTCGGCGAACACGCAAGCGAGATGGGGCAGTTCACGACCCTGTTGGAACAGGTGTTCATGGGCGCGCGCCACGTCAAATCCTATGCGATGGAAGAATATGAGACAAAACGGGCGGCAACGCTTATTGATCGATTGCACCGGCTGATCGCCAAAGCCTCCCGCGTGCGGGCGGTCTCCAGTCCTCTAATGGAAACCCTAGGGGGCGTTGCGATTGTTGCGGTTATTGTTTACGGCGGCAATCAGGTCATTGATGGAACCCGCACAACGGGGACGTTTTTTAGCTTCATCGCCTCATTCTTGATTGCGTACGAGCCCGTTAAGCGCCTCGCCAATCTGAATGTTTCCATGCAAGAGGGGTTGGCGGCGGCGGATCGGGTTTTCACCTTGATCGACACGCCGCCTGCGATTGCCGATGCCCCCGGCGCGCCCGCCCTGGCGGTGACGCGCGGCGAAGTGCGGTTCGAGGGCGTGCGCTTTCATTATGCCGATCCCGAAGCACCGCAGCTCGATGGGCTCAATCTGGTGATCCCGGCGGGGCAAAAGGTGGCCTTGGTTGGCCCCTCGGGCGCGGGGAAATCGACCATCCTCAATCTCATTCCGCGCTTTTACGATGTCACGGCGGGGCGCATTCAGATCGACGGGCAGAACGTCCAGAGCGTGACGCTCGCCTCCCTACGCCGCTCGGTTGGTCTGGTGAGCCAGGAAGTCAGCCTGTTCGACGATAGCGTGCGCGCCAATATCGCCTATGGCCGCCCGGAGGCGAGCGAGGCCGAGATTATTCAGGCGGCGCGCGATGCGGCTGCCCATGAGTTTATCACCGAGCTTCCCCAGGGCTACGATACGGTTGTCGGCGAGTTCGGGGTGAAGCTCTCGGGCGGGCAGCGCCAGCGGCTTTCCATCGCCCGCGCCATGCTGAAGAACGCGCCGATTCTGCTGCTGGACGAGGCGACTAGCGCGCTCGATACCGAATCGGAACGGCTGGTTCAGGCGGCGCTCGACCGGCTGATGCAGGGGCGGACGGTGCTGGTCATCGCCCATCGCCTCTCGACGGTGGTCGATGCCGACCTTATCTATGTGCTGGAGCGCGGCAAGGTTGTGGAGCGCGGTAGCCACGCCGAGCTTCTGGCCCGCACGGGGCTTTATGCGCGCCTGCACGCGCTGCAATTTGCGGAGCCCGTCGCCGGATGAAGAAACTCGCTAAATCGGCCTTCGTGCAACGGCTGCTCGTCAGCTTCGCCTTCGCCTATATCCGCTTCGTTTGGTGGACCAGCCGGACCGAGCGCGATTGGCACCCGGAATCCGATGCGCTGCTGAAAGCCGGGCGGCCTTTCATTGCCGCCTTCTGGCATAGCCGTATTTTGTTGATGGCCTACCATTGGCCACAAACCGGCGCTTTGGTGCACGTGCTGATCTCCCAGCACCGCGACGGCGCGATGATCGCCAAAGCTGTGCGCCCCTTCGGTATCGAGGCGATTTCGGGCTCGTCGCGCCGGGGCGGCAAGGAAGCGCTGTACGAAATCGTGCGCCTACTCGAAGCCGGGAAGATCGTCGCGATTACCCCGGATGGGCCGAAAGGGCCGCGCCAGCGCGCGAAATTCGGCGTTGCCTACGCGGCAATTACGGCGGGTGTGCCGGTCATTCCCATCACCTACAGCGTCAAGCGCCGGAAAGTGATGGGCAGTTGGGACCGTTTCGTTCTGGCGCTGCCTTTCAACCGCGTTCTGCTGAAGGCCGATGCGCCGATTTCGGTGACGGGACTTAGCATCGAGGCAGCGCGGGAGCGGATCGAAGCGGCGATGAACGCGCAATTGGCGGCGGTCGATGGCCATTTCGGCTTCCCGCCGGTGCCGCCCGGCCCGCCGCTGGAACTCGACTCCCGCCCCGACTTGGCGACCGAGCGTTAACCCATGCAGGCCCCTGGTTTTTGGCAGCGGGACGGGCTATTGCCCCGGCTGCTCGCCCCTTTGGCGGATCGCGTCGCGGCGATAACGGCGCAGCGGCTTGCCGCGACGGTGGGCTTCAACCCCGGCTGTCCCGGTGATCTGCATCGGTAATCTCACCGTCGGCGGCCAGGGCAAGACGCCGACCGTGCTGGCGGTGGCGGCGCGCGTGCAGGCGGCGGGGCG
>NZ_LAJY01000254.1 GCF_000963705.1 Elstera litoralis
CGCGTCGATCTTACTCACTTCGCGGATACTGATAATGGCTTGGGCCACCATCAGCACAAGAATTGCGGCAAATCCAAGGGCCAAGCGCGGCCCGATCCGCATAGACTTCAGGATCGCCATTCGAATCTCGCAATATGACTAGGGGGAAAAAACAAAGCGCCGAGGGACCTTAACGGTGTCTTTATCTGGGTTCAAGGATGGCACTCTGCCTAGCCCTCTGAAGAGGAGTGCTAAAATAATCAGGAGTGATGGCGAAACCGGAACCCTTCGCGCAGCATGCGGGTGATCCGTGCCCAACGCTCCATCCCTTCGGGCGGGCGTTCGGGTTCAAGATCGATCCCGACATCGAGAATCCGATCATTTTCGACGGTTTTGACGATCAAATCGATTGGCCCCATCCGCACCCGGTCGCCCACCGTCGGCAGGGTTGCAAGCTTTTCGGCGAGGTAGCTCGCAATCGTCAGGCCCCCGGAGCCCTCCGGAATCGGCACGCCGTAGAGTTTGCCGAAATCGTCGAGCGTGCGCGACCCATCGATAGTGAATTCGCCCAGCAGAGCATCGGGGTCGGCGATGCGCGTCGATTTCGGGCCGAACAGCCGGTCGATCTGCCCTAGAAAGGCGGTTTCGGCGCGGATCAGCAGATAATCGCCGGGCACCAGGGTTGCTGCGGCATTCGGGCCGAGCGCCATGCCTTCGCGCAACAGCATCAAGACTTTGGCATTGCCCGGCAGGGTTAAAGCCCCGTCTGCGCGGGCGAGAATGGCGCTTTCCGGCGTTACCGCATAGCCCGAGACGGCATTCTCGCCCTCCACCGTGCCCGGCAGATCGATATCGAAGCGGGCGGGCGGCGGCGGCTCGGCGGGAACGGTCAGGCGCAGCAGGCGGGCCAAGGGGGCGAGCGTCCAGCCCTGCACGAGCAGCGACAGCACCACCACCACAAAGGCGACGGAGAAATAGGCCATGCCGCCGGGCGCGCCCGCCAGCACCGGCACAATCGCCAAGAAGATCGGCACCGCCCCGCGCAAGCCAACCCAGGAGACGAAGATCACCTCGCGCCAGTTGAAGCGGAACGGCAGCAAGCACAGCGCCGTCGCCAAGGGCCGCGCCACGAACATCAGCACCACGGCCACCCACAGCGCCGGGCCGAGATATTCGACCAGCGAGGCGGGGGTGACGAGCAGCCCGAGCATGAGGAACAGGGCGATCTGCGCAAGCCAGGCGAAGGCATCGAGAAAACGCTCGATCCCTGCGTGGGCCTTGCTGCGCTGATGGCCGACCAGCAGTCCGACGAGATAGATGGCAAGGAAGCCCGAGGCATGGACACTCTGAGCCGCGCCGAACACCATCAACGCGCCCGCCAGCGTGAAAATGGGGTAGAGGCCGGGTTCGATGTCGATTCGGCGCAAAATACCGCGCAAGGCAAAGCCGCCGCCCGCGCCAAAAGCCGCGCCGCCGAGCATTTGCAGCAGAAAGAACGGAATCGGGCCGATGCTCACGGCCCCCTCGCTATTAGGCGCGAGGATCGTTACCAGCAGCAGCGTAAGGAAAATCGCCATCGGGTCGTTGAGCCCGGATTCAACTTCCAGCGTCGCCCGCACGCGCTTGTGGATATCGACCTTATTCTGCCGCATCAGCCCGAAGACGGCGGCGGCATCGGTGGAGGCCACAATCGCGCCCATCAGCAAGGCCTGCACCCAATTATGGGAGAAAGGCGCAATCGCCCCGGCCACGATCCCGGCCGACAGCCCAACCCCCACCGTCGCTAGCACGAAGGCGGGCAGCCCCGCCTGTCGGAACTGGCTGAGCGGCGTGCGCATACCGCCTTCGAATAGAATAATCGCCAGCGCGGCGCTACCGATGGTATAGGCGGCCTGAAAATCGGCAAAAAGAATCCCGCCCGGCCCGTTTTCCCCCGCCAGCATCCCAAGACCGAGAAAGACCACCAGCAAGGGTGCGCCGACGCGCGTCGAAACCATGCCCGCAAAGATGCTCAGCAACAGCAGAGTGCCTATAAGGAGGATAAGCTGATTGCTGGCGTCCACGCGTTTCTCCCGATGCTTCTCGACTCGACGCTTATCATGACGAATTTTCAGCGTAGCGAAAGACGGTAAACTCTGCCGTATTACGTTTGCTGTACCCGTTCCCCCTAGCCTTACACGAAAGGATCACGGCAGCATCATGGCATCCGACGAAGATATTTTTGCGGCGCGGCTTTTCGTCCAGGCCGCGCTGGTACCGGGGGCGGACCTCAGCCTGGATGAAGCGCAGACCCATTACCTGCGCGCTGTGCTGCGCCTCGGCCCCGGCGATCGCCTCGCGCTGGTCAATGGCCGCGACGGCGAAGCGCTGGCCGTGCTGGAAAAGCTGGAAAAACGCAGCGGCCTCGCTCGGATCGACAGGCTCACCCGGCCCTTCGCGCCTGAACCGGACCTATGGCTCTGCTTCGCGCCGATCAAACGCGCCCGGCTGGATATGATAGTGGAAAAAGCCACCGAACTTGGCGCGTCCCGCCTTCTCCCGGTGCTGACCCGCCGCACTAACGCCGGACGCGTCACCACCGAGCGGCTGCGCGCGATTGCCCAGGAAGCGACCGAACAATGCGAGCGTCTCACGCTCCCTGAGGTGGCCGAGCCGGTTCAATTGGCGAAGCTTCTCGCCGACTGGCCGCCGGGCCGCGTGCTGCTGATGGCCGACGAAGCGGGGGACGCGCCCGACGCCCTGTCAGCCCTCGCAGGGCTTCCCGAGTCGGTCGGGCTGGCGGTGCTGATCGGGCCGGAAGGCGGGTTCGATCCCAGCGAGCGCGACGCTTTGAAGGCGCTTGCAATCGGGCAAGAGCCTCGGCATGGTGAGAATGAGGTTAACGGCGTTAGCTTGACCGCTCCGGGGCGAGCGGGCTTTGTCTTGCGCGTTAGCCTGGGGCCGCGCATTCTGCGGGCCGATACGGCGGCGATGGCCTTGCTGGCGCTTGTTCAGGCGCAGCGGGGCGATTGGCGGGAACAAGGGCCGCGCGGCAGCGCGCTGGCTTCGCATTAAAAAGCCCCCGGCCACTCAAGGCGGTGCGGCAGAAAACGAGGGATTTGATGGCGGGCACCCCTTCCGGTCTAGGCGATGTGATTACCGATACGCGCCAGTTGGTCGCCTATCTCGACAGCGGCTCTAAGCCCGAAGACCAATGGTCCATCGGCACCGAGCACGAAAAATTCGTCTTCCTCCGCGATGGTCTCGCCGCTCCGGGCTATGACGGGCCGAACGGTATTCGCGCGCTGCTGGAAGGCCTTGCGGCTGAGTATGGCTGGACGCCGGTGCTGGAAGGCGATCATCCGATTGCGCTGACGCGCGGCAAAGCTCGGTGAGCCTGGAGCCGGGCGGGCAGTTCGAGCTTTCGGGCGCACCCGTCGCCACGCTGCACGAAACCGAAGCCGAACTGCTGAATCACCTCCAGGAAGTGACGGCCATCGGCGACAAGCTTGGCCTCGGTTTTCTTGGCGCGGGCTTCAATCCCTTGGCGACGCGCGCGCAAGTGCCGTGGATGCCCAAGGGCCGGTACGCCATTATGAAAGCCTATATGCCGAAAGTGGGCAGCCTCGGGCTCGATATGATGCTGCGCACCTGCACCGTCCAGGTGAACCTCGATTACGGCTCCGAAGCCGATATGGTGAAAAAGTTCCGCGTGTCGCTGGCGCTGCAACCGCTCGCCACCGCCTTATTCGCCGCCTCGCCCTTCACCGAAGGCCGCCCGAACGGTTTCCAGAGCTTCCGTAGTCACATTTGGACCGATACCGACCCCGACCGCTGCGGCATTCTGCCCTTCGTGTTCGAAGACGGTATGGGGTTCGAACGTTATGTGGACTATATGCTCGATGTGCCGATGTATTTCGTCTACCGCGATGGGAAATACATCGATGCCTCGGGTCAGAATTTCCGCGATTTTATCGACGGCAAACTCCCGGCCCTGCCCGGCGAGCGCGCCCATGTCGGCGATTTCATCGATCACCTCTCCACGGTCTTCCCGGAAGTGCGGCTGAAGAAGTTCCTCGAAATGCGCGGGGCCGACGCCGGGCCGACCAAGCGCCTGCTCGCGCTCCCCGCCCTCTGGGTCGGGCTGCTCTATGACACGACGGCCCTTGATGCCGCCTGGGATTTGGTGAAGGGCTGGACGCCCGAAGATCACGCCACGCTTCGCACGAGCGTTCCGGCGCGCGGCCTCGCCACGCCGTTCAAGGGCCAAACCGTGCGCGAGGTGGCGCTGACCATGCTAACCATCGCCTGCGACGGGCTTCGCAATCGCCGCCGCTTCAACGGCCACGGCGAGGATGAAACCCACACGCTCGACCCGCTGTTCGCCATCGCCGCCAGCGGCCGCAGTTTTGCGGATGATTTGCTGGATGCCTTTCATGGTCCTTGGCAGGGCGATGTGCGAAAAATTTACGGTGAGCGGGCGTTTTAGGGCGGTTAGGCGAGCGGAATCGGCAGCGCCGTCGTGAATTTCAGGCGGCGCATCGAAATCATGGTTTCAAAGCGTTTTACGCTAGGATTACCGAGAAAATGCCGACTGCTGAACGCCTCATAGCCCCCCATATCGGCCACCGATAGCACCATGACGATGTCTGCCGCGCCGGTGACGTACCAGCATTGCTGAACTTCCGGCGCGGCCTTCATGGTTTGGGCAAAGCTCTCTAAAATCTCGCGTTGGTCACGCTCTAACGACACGAGAACGATCACCGAAATTGGATTTCCCGCCGCCGCAGGGGCTAGAATCGCAACCTCGCGGTCAATCACGCCTCTGTGCCGCAAGGCTTGCAACCGGCGACGGCAGGCTGCCGCCGATAGCCCAACCTTCGCGGCCAGGGCCTCGCTGGTTTGCGTGGCATCGTCCTGAACTAAGGTTAGTAAGTGGCGGTCGAACCGATCCAAATCAGACATGCGATCATTTTGCGCATTAAGGGCCGCTATAGCAATCAAAACGATTACATTAGCGATCAAGATAGATCACTCTGCCGCGCAGGCTCGTCCTATTCTCACCTCCAATCCGCTTGTGAATAGGAAGCTACTCTTATGCTCGATCATCTCTCCCTCGGGGTTCGCAATCTCGATCACGCGAAGCGCTTCTACGAGGCGATGTTTGCACCGCTAGGCTATCGCTGCCTCCGGGCAAATGAGACGGAACTCGCTTTTGGGACGGACGCAAACTGGGCCTT
>NZ_LAJY01000255.1 GCF_000963705.1 Elstera litoralis
GGTAAAATCCTGCGCCAGCGCCGTTGCGCTCATCAGGCTGGCCACCATCCCGGCTGCATAAGCCGCAATCTTCATACGGGTCACGATCAAATCCCTCTCTCTCGAAGCCCTAACCAAAGCCTGTCGTTCATTTCTATTTTTTTGGCACCAGCGAAGTGGGCCAATCGGTCAACTATGGCAAGACCGGGACAGGGTTGCACGCGGATTCTTTGCGGATTTTACAGCATTCGTATACAGACGGAAATCGTCTGCCGTGTCGGCTGAAACTGCAAGAAAGGGGCCGATCCGTGTCGTCAATCCGGGCACTTTTGTTCGATATGGATGGAACTTTGGCGGCGACCGATCCGCTGCACGCCGAAGTTTTTGCCGATGTGCTGGCCCCGCACGGGTTTACCGTCGACCATGACTTTTATCAGCGCCAGATTGCCGGGCGCACCAATCGGTTGATTTTCCAGGAACTCTTCCCGGGCCTCAGCGCGGCTGAGGCGGATGCGATGAGCGATGCGAAGGAGGCGGCGTTTCGCGCGGCCTATCCGGCGCTCGACCCCTTGCCGGGGCTGCATGATTTCATCGACGCGGCTTCGGCACAGGGGCTTCGCCTCGCGCTTGTGACCAACGCCCCGCGCGCTAATGCCGATCATGTTCTGTCGGCTTTGGGGCTTGCGGCGCGGTTTGCCGAAATTGTAACGGTGGATGTCGTGCCGCGCGGCAAGCCGCACCCCGATCCGTATCAGGAGGCGCTGCGCCGCTTCGGCCTCGCCCCCCATCAAGCGATTGCGTTCGAGGATAGCCCCACGGGACTGCGCGCCGCCTTGGCTGCGGGCGTGCCGACGGTCGGGCTGGCAACCACGCTGACCGCCGAGGCGCTGCAAGCCTTGGGCGCGCGCTGGGCTGCGCCCGATTACCTCGGCTTGTCGCTTCCAGCCCTTCTGGCCGAAGCGGGGTAGCGGGGTTTACTCTTCGGCGATCCAGCGGTAGCCGAAGCCGGGGTAATTGTGAATGGCGGTGAACTGCTTATCGGCTTCTTTGAACTTCTGGCGAATGCGCTTCACCATTGCGCGTACATTGGCGCGATAGCCATCGGTGCCGGTCCCGGCGATAAAGCCGATGCCCTTCACCGTGTCGTAAATATCGCGATAGCTGGCGTCCTGCCCGGCCTTGTCGACCAGCAGTTGCACGACCCGGAATTCCGACAGCGTCAGATCGACGCGATGGCCGCGCCATTCAATGCGGGCGGCGGCGCCATCGAGCCGCAACTGGCCGATTTGGCGCATGTTCGCCGCCTCCTGCGGACGGCCCGACATGGCCCCCATTGCGCGCAGCGAGTTCGAGAGGGCCTCGCCATCGGTGCGGGTGCCGGGCACCAGCAGCATCGGTGTTTCCGGGCTGGCGGCTTGCAGATCGGCCAGATCCATCGATGAGACCGAGGCGCTATCGATCACCATCAAGGCAAATTCGGAGGCCTGCGGGTCGGACTCATCCATCGCGACCAGCGGCGAAACCGCATACCCGGCGTCGGTGAGGGCCGAGGCCCAGGCCAGACCCTGATCGGGCTGATCGCAGAGCATGGCAACGCGCGGCGATGCCGGAGCATCGGTGGCAAGGGCGGAGGGGTGGGCCTGGGTCATAGGTTTTTTCTCCTGCATTCCGACTCTCGGGCAAGAAAATATCGAGTCGATTTAATATAATCATAGTCAGGGGGGAGGGGCAAGGCTTTCTGAAACCATCTCGTCACACCGGCGCTCTTTTCTTGATAAGGGCTCGATTATAGGCGTATTTTAGAGAAATATGTCCAAAAGCCCGACTTGTCCTACTCGCCCATCGCCTTAGATTTAGGGGCCTGTTAGCAGGGAAGCGGGCGAAATGCTTCAGATTGTCTGGTTTAAGCGCGACTTGCGGTTGCAAAATCATGCGCCCCTCTGCGATGCGGTGGCGGCAGGGCCAGTCTTACCGCTTTATATTCTTGAGCCTGAATTGTGGCAGCAACCGGACGTATCGGCGCGGCATTGGCGCGTACTGCGGCCCTGTCTTGAAACCCTCGCCGCCGAGCTTGCCGCCCTGGGGCAGGGTCTGATTGTCCGCACCGGCGCGGCGGTGGCGGTGCTGGCGGCCTTGAGGCGACAGATCGGGCCGTTCAATTTGTGGAGCCACGAGGAAACCGGATCGCTCTGGACCTATCGGCGCGATCAGGCGGTCGCCGCTTGGTGCCGGGCGGAGGGGATCGTTTGGCGCGAGCAGCCGCAAACCGGCGTCGTGCGTCGGCTGCGGTCGCGCGCGGGTTGGGCGGAGCAGTGGCAGCGGCGCATGGATCAGCCGCTTCTTCCAGCGCCGCAGGGGGTGCCGTCATTGGCGGCGCAGGGATTGATCCTGGCGTCCGACCCGCTACCCGCGCGTCTGGGCACGCCGATGGGTCCTGCCGACGGCAGCGGCGAGCAACCGGGCGACCGCGCGATGGGGCTTCGGCTGCTGGATAGTTTCGTTCACCGCCGCGCCGCGCACTATTCGAAAGGGCTGTCGAGCCCGCTCAGCGCGCCGCACGCCTGTTCCCGGCTCAGCCCGGCTTTGGCGCTGGGCACGCTGTCGATGGCGGAAGTGGTGCAGCGGCTGCGGTACGCCTCCGACCTTCAGCCCGATGCACCGCGCGCGCTGCGGGGCGGAGTGAAAGCCTGCCTCAGCCGCCTCGCCTGGCACTGCCATTTCATGCAAAAGCTCGAAGATCAGCCAGCCTCGAAACCACCTGCCTGCACCCGGCGGTCGCGGGGCTGCGCGGCACCGATCCCGTGCTGCTGGCGGCCTGGACGCGGGGGGAAACCGGCATTCCCTTTATCGATGCCTGTATGCGGGCGCTGGTGGCGACCGGGTGGATCAATTTTCGCATGCGGGCGATGCTCTGTTCCTTTGCCGCCTACCAGCTTTGGCAGGATTGGCGGCTACCGGCGCAGCATCTGGCCCGCTGCTTCATCGATTACGAGCCGGGCATTCATTACCCCCAGGTGCAGATGCAGTCGGGCACCACCGGCATCAATACGCTGCGGATTTATAATCCAGTGAAACAGGGGTTGGATCACGATCCCGAGGGTGTGTTTCTGCGCAAATGGCTGCCGGAACTGGCCGATTTGCCGACCCCTCTGTTGCATGAACCGTGGAAAGCCGAAACGCCCCTATTGCGCGCGGCGGGGGTGCGGCTCGATAGCACCTATCCGCGCCCGATTGTGGAGAGTGAGGCGGCCGCGCGCTTTGCCCGGCAAACCCTCTGGGCGCTGCGCCGGGGGCCGGAGTTTCGCTCGGTGGCGGCAAACCTCGTCGAAAAACACGGTAGCCGCAAAAGGCCGCCCTCAGCGGGCCAGACGGTACACGATTCGCGTCAGGGAAGCTTGTTCGACGCTTAAGCGGCAGGCGCTTCGAAGGTCAGATAGGGGCCGTGGGCGCTCTCGCCGCTATCGATAATTGTCCAGCCGTGGGCCAGATAGAAGGCCTGCGCCAGCCGATTGAAGGTCAGGCACTTCAGCGTCATCCGCCCGCGCGTGGTTCGAATAACATGCGCGAGCAGCGCGCTGCCGATCCCGCGCCCTTGCGCCTTGCGGTCGATATAGAGCGAATGCAAAAACGCACTCTGAAGATAGACCGAGGCAAAGCCGACCGGCTGCGCGCCACTTTCGGCGAGCCAGACGAGTTCGCCTTGCGTATCGCGATGAAAATCTTCGAACTTGAAGCTTTCAGCGGGCACCCAGCTAAAAAGTTTCGCGCCGAACCTCTAAATAGAGATCGGCAAGCACTGGGTAATCGCGTAGTTCCGCCCTGCGAATTTTGATTTCCGAGGGCGGAGGCCTTGTCCTGGAAGAGGGGGAGCTTCCGGTTTGGGACAAAATTAGCCTACGAAATTGCGCGCAAATTCATCAGCAATTTGCTTCGAGGCAAAGCTGAATTCATACGTCACCGATGCGGGGGACACGTCGACGCGGCTCATGTACTGCGCATCGCGGATTTCGAGCCATTCGCCCAGGGTCGTTTCGTCTGCGGTCGCTTCAGGAATACGCACCAAAAAAGGAAAGTCCGTCATGCCAGCCTCCAAGTCTATCGGCCCTCGGGTCGGTTTTGACTACCGCCTCTCACTCATCTAACGGGGATGGTCCCACAGATCGATTACCGAACGGTAAAGACATTTGAAGAGAATTGAGTGAAATTAGGTAGTATTAATTCGGCGTCCAGCAAGTTTTGCGTGACCGGATGCGTGGGGCGCGCAAAAATCTCGGCGGTTGGGCCAAGCTCTACACGCCGCCCTTCGGCCATCACCAACACCCGATCCGCCACCGCCCGCACCGCCAGCAGGTTATGGGAAATGAACAGAATCGCCAGCCGATGCCGAGTGCGAAGCTCTCCTAAAAGTGCCAGAATCTGCGCCTGAACCGAAAGGTCGAGCGCCGAGGTTGGTTCGTCGGCGATCAGCAGGCGCGGGTTCGGCATCAGGGCACGGGCGAGGGCGATGCGCTGCCGCTGCCCGCCGGAGAATTCATGGGGATAGCGTGTGGCAACCTCCGGCGACAGCCCGACCTCTTCGAGCATATCGCGCATGCGAGATATGCGCTGGCTGCGGGGGAGTGCGCTGCGATAGAGCGGCTCTTGCAGGCTCCAACCGATCGTGCGGCGCGGGTTCAGCGAACGATGAGGGTCTTGAAACACCATCTGCACCGGAACACAGCCCTCCGGCAGCGCGGCCCAGCGGATGGCCCCGGCGCTGGGGCGGTCCAATCCGGCGATAACGCGCGCGAGGGTGGATTTGCCGCAGCCGCTCTCCCCGACAATCGCCAAACATTCGCCTTCGGCCACCGCAAAGGACATATTGGCGACGGCGGTGAACTGCGGCGCGGGGGCGAATAGGCGCGGGCGCGGCAGGGGATAGCTTCGGCTCAGCGCGTCGATTTCCAGCAGCGGCCCTCTCATCGCAGCGCCTCCGCCTGCCAGCAGGCGACATGGCGGGAGCCGAGGGCGCGCAGGGTTTGCGGGGCCGCGCAGGGGGGCTGCCGGAAGGCGCAGCGCGGGGCGAAGCGGCAGCCGGTCCCGCGTTCTTGCGGTGTTGGAAGCGTGCCGGGGATGGGGGTTAGCGCCTCCCCAAGGCTCGGAACGGCAGCACGAAGCCCCCTCAAATAAGGGTGATGCGGCTGGGTCAGTAGGTCCAGCGTCGGCCCGGTTTCCACCGCTTGCCCGGCATAGAGCACGAGCAGGCGCTGCGTGAGCCGGGCGACGACGCCGAGATCGTGGCTGACCAGCAGCAACCCGAGCCCGCGCGCCTCGGTCAGATCGTGCAGCAGGGCGAGAATCTGGCGCTGAACGGTCACGTCCAGCGCCGTGGTCGGTTCGTCGGCGATGAGCAGATCGGGATTGCCCGATAACGCCACGGCCAGCCCCACCCGCTGCCGCTGGCCGCCGGACAGCGCGTGCGGGTAAGCATCAATCCGCCGGGCGGGATCGGGCAAATGCACCTGCGCTAAGAGATCCAATACCGCTTGCCGCAGCGCCGATCCGCGCAAGCCTTGGTGGAGGGCAATCCCCTCGCCGATTTGGTCGCCGATGGTCAGCATCGGGTGCAGCGCCGTCATCGGCTCCTGAAACACCATGCCGATGCGCCGCCCGCGATAGGCGCGGCGAGCCTCGGCGGGGAGGGTCAGAAGATCAATCCCGTCGAAGCGAATGGCACCGCTAGCAACGGCTCCCTCCGGCAACAGCCCGAGAATGGCGAGCGCCAGCAGCGTTTTGCCCGACCCGCTTTCGCCGACCACGCCTAAGCGCTCGCCGCGCCCGAGGCTGAGGCTGACCTCTTCCAGAACCGGCAACGGCGTGCCGTTGAGGCCGAGGGGCAGCGTTACGGTGAGCCGGTCGATCTCCAGCATCAGCGCGCGCCTTTCGGGTCGAGCCAGTCGCGCAACCCATCGCCGAGCAGATTGAAGCCGAGCACCGCGAGCGCAATCGCCGTGCCCGGCAGCAGGGCCAGATAGGGCGCACGGGTCAGATAGGTTTGCGCATCGGCCAGCATCCGCCCCCAACTGGGATGGGGCGGGGCAATGCCAACGCCGAGGAACGACAGGCCCGCTTCGGTGAGAATGGCGAGCGCCAGTTGGATCGTCGCCTGCACGATCAGCCCGCCCGCGATCATCGGCAGCACATGGTCCCAGGCGATGCGGGCGCTGCCTTTGCCGGACAGAAGCGCCGCGCGGATGTAATCTTGGGTGAGCACCGAGAGCGCGGCGGCGCGGGTGACGCGGGCGAAAACGGGGATATTGAACAGGCCAATCGCCAGCACCGCCGTTCCCGCCCCGCCGCCGATCAGGGCCGCGAGCACAATCGCCGACAGAATAGCTGGGAAGGCGAACAGCAGATCGGTGAGGCGCAGCACCAGCGCTTCGATCCAACCGCGTTTCAACGCCGCCAGCAGGCCGAGGGCCACGCCCGCCATCAGCCCAACCGCGACGGCGGCCAGCGCTACGGTGAGCGAATTCCACGCGCCGACCATCAATTGCGCGGCAAGGTCGCGCCCCATCGCGTCGGTGCCAAGCCCGCCCGCGCCGCCGAACGGTGCCTGCAATCGCTGCGGAATGCGCATGCGCAAAGGGTCGGCGGGCAGCCAGACGCGCGAGAGCAGCGCGAGCAGCGCGGTCGAGCCCGAGAGGGCAAGGCCGATCCACAGCGAGAGCGTTCCGCGCATCGCTCAGCCCCCCCGCCGCAGGCGCGGATCGAGCCACAGGTAGGCAAGGTCGACGAGCAGGTTCACGAGAATGACGAAAGCCGCCAGCAGCATCGCCACGTCTTTCACCACGATCACGTCGCGCTGGTTCATCGCCTGATAGAGCAACCGCCCGAGGCCGGGCAGGGCGAAGATATTCTCCACCAGAATGGCACCCGCGACGAGAAAGGAGAATTGCAGCCCGAGGATCGTCACGACAGGCACCAGGGCGGCGCGCAGGGCGTGGCGAATGAGAACACGGCTATTCGACAGCCCTTTGGCGCGGGCGGTGCGGATATAGTCTTCGCCTAAGACCTCCAGCACGGCGGCCCGCGTCACCCGCGCCAGAATCGCGGCTTGCGGCAGGGCGAGGGCGAGGGCGGGGAGAAACAGCGCGCGCAGGCCGGGCAGCAGGCCGTCGCCCCAACCGGGAAAACTCCCCACCGGAAACAGCGGCCAGGTGAGCGAGAAGAGCAGGATCAGCAACAGCCCAATCCAGAAATTCGGCACTGCCACGCCCAGTTGCGCGAACAGCATCACGCCCGCGTCAGCAGCTTTGCCGTGCTGGGCGGCGGCCAGCGTGCCGAGCGGCAGGGCAAGGGCGGTCGAGATCATAATCGCCAGAAACGCCAGCGGCAGGGTGAGGCTGAGGCGTTCGGCAATCAAATCGGCCACCGGCACGCGGTACGTATAGCTCAGGCCGAAATCGCCCTGGAGCATCCCGCCGACCCAGGCGAGGTAGCGCGGCAGGGCCGGTTGATCGAGCCTCAATTCGGCCCGAACGGCAGCGAGCGTATCCGGGCGCGCTTCCAGCCCCAACATGACGGCGGCAGGATCGCCCGGCAGAACCTCCAGCACCACGAACAGCAGCACCGACCCGAGAAACAGGGTAAAGGCGGCGCTGCCGAGGCGCTGGAGGATCGGACGAAGCATGCCAAGAGGAAGGCGTTATTGCCAGGCAACGTCAACCACATCATTCGCCGGGATCGGCTGATTCTCCCATAGGCCGGTCAGCTTGGCGTTCCACACGCCGAGTTTCGGCAGCAGGAAGAGGAACAGCGCGGGCGCATCCTCGGTTAGCCGCCGCTGCGCTTGGCCCAAGAGGGCGAGGCGTTGCGGCGTGTCGGTGGTGGTGGCCACATCGGCCATCAGCTTTTTCAACTCGGCGGATTGATAGTTGAAGTAGTAACTGTCGCGCGCATAAATCCCCAAATCGAGCGGTTCGGTATGGGCGACGATGGTCATATCGTAATCGGTGCGCTTGAAGACTTGATCGAGCCACTGGCCGGGGAACTCAATCGGCTCCAGCTTCAAGGTCACGCCAACGTCCTGGAACATCGCCGCCAGCACTTCCGCCGAGCGGCGGGCGTAGGTCATCTGCGGCATCCGCAGCGTGGCGGTGAAACCGTTCGGATAGCCTGCCGCCGCAAGCCCGGCTTTCGCCGCTTTTGGATCGTAGGGCAGCAGGCCGGTGAGATCGACATAGCCCGGCTGGCTCGGCGAAAAATGGCTGCCGATGGGCTGGCCGATGCCGTTATAGGCGGCGTCGATCAGGGCCTTGCGGTCCACGGCTTGCGTCAGTGCCCGGCGTACGCGCACATCGTCGAAAGGTTTGCGGGCATTGTTGAAACCTGCCACCACTTCGCCTTCGGTATTGCCCGCAACGGCCTTGAAGCGCCCGTCTTTCTTGAACTCTTCGAAGAGTTCCGGCGCGCCGAGGTTCGGCATCGCGTCCACCTCGCCCGCTTTCAGCGCCGAGACTTGCGCCTGCGCGTCCGAAATAAAGCGGAAGGTGATTTTCGTCAGTTTCACATTGGCGGCATCGCGGAAGGCGGGGTTCTTTTCCAGCACAATCCGGTAGCCGCGCGTCCAGGAGGCGAATTTGAACGCCCCGGTGCCGATGGGGTTGGTCTTATTATTGGCGATGCTGCGTTCGCTCATAATCACCGCATCGCCCCAGCCGAGGTTCCACAGGAACAGGCCGGTCGGGCGCTTGAGGGTGATGACAGCGGTCAGCGGATCGGGGGTTGTAACCTCGGTAATCGGCTCGAACAATGGCTTCTGCGCATTGGTCGAATCGGGTGCGCGGGCGCGGTCGAGGCTGAATTTCACGTCGGCGCTGGTCAGCGCACTGCCGTCGTGAAACAGCACATTGCCGCGCAGTTTGAAACTATAGGTCTGCCCGTCCGGTGAGATCGTCCAGCTTTCGGCGAGCGCGGGCAGTACCGCGCCGCTGCGGTCGATGCGCGTCAGCCCCTCGTAAATGTTCCGGTAGGTGACTTCGCGTATGGCGGCGGCGGCGGCGCTAGTCGGGTCGAGGTTCGGCGGCTCGATCGGCATGGCGAGCGTCAGCGTACCGGGGCCGCCCGCTTGTCCGAGAACGGCGGGGCTAACCAGAAGTGCCGCCAGAACCGAGGCGGCGCGCAGAAGATGCGTGCGGGGCATGGATTCCCTCCCTTTATACGTCTTTTTGTTGGAGACTTTTATAACCGGGAAACGCGCCGAGCGTCTCCGCTTCATACACGCCGCGGGCGACGGCGCGGGCAACGCAGTCGGCGGCGGCTTGGCCCAGGCGGGCCAATCGGTAGGGATCGACGCCCGAACCGTCCCCTGTGGAGAGGGCAAAGACGCTATCGCCATCAAACGGGGTATGGACGGGGCGAATGGCGCGGGCCAGCCCGTCTTGCGCCATAATGGCGAGGCGCTGGGCGTCGGCTTTAGTCAAGGGGGCGTCGGTCGCCACAACGGCGAGCGTGGTATTCGCGCCGAGTTGGGGCAGGGCGGTATCGGTCCAGGCGGTCAGGCTGGCAATCGGGATTGAGGGCGGCACCTGCCCCCCAGTTCCGCCAGTTGCTCATAGGGCCAAGCCCAGAAACTCAGCGTGCCGGGATGCAGCACCGAGCCGACCGGATTGGCCGCGACCAGCGCGCCCACCCAATCTTCGCCAACGCGTAAAGAGGCCGTGCCGAGCCCGCCTTTCAGCCGCCCGGCTTTTGCGCCATAGCCCGCGCCCGCATTACCTTGGGCAATATCGAGGCTTGCGTGTTCGCACGCCCGAATCGCCAGGGCGCGATAGGGCGGGGTTGTCCAGGTTTTATCGCCGCCATTAAGCAGATCGAATAGAATCGCCGCCGGAACGATGGGCACGCGGGCGGTGCCCACGGGAAAGCCGATACCGCGCCCGGCCAGATGTTCCATCACGCCGCTGGCCGCGTCCAGCCCGAAGGCTGAACCGCCGGACAGGCAAATCGCATGCACGCGCTCGACCATTGCCGATGGCCCCAGCAAATCGGTTTCGCGCGTACCGGGGCCGCCGCCGCGAATATCGCAGGCGGCAATCGCGGGGCTATCGGGCAGAACCACGGTCACGCCCGTCCAGGCGGTTCTGTCTTCGGCTTGGCCGACGCGCAGGCCCGGAACATCGGTGAGTGCGTTGCGCGGGCCGGGTTGGCCGTCTCGCCAGGGGGTCATAGCTCGCGTTCCCGTCCCGCCCGTGAGGGCGACGGGGCCTTTTGGCACTGCAACACGGGCCGGTCGAGGCGCTTGCTCATGCCCGACCCTAGGCGGTTGCGATGCACAAGGTCAAGCGCCTGTGACATGAGTGGCGCGTCAGAATGTCGCAATTTTCGCATTGACAGAAAGAGGCTTTCAGCGCGGGATGCCGCGACTGATACTGTCGTGGGAATGGGTATGTCGGTTCATTTCTTGCGCGAGGCGGTGCTGGGCGAAGTCCATGCCCGCCCGTTCGTGCCGCTCACGCCGCCGCGCCGCGTGCTGCATTTCGCTTTTCTAACCGACTATGAGGCCGCGGCGGCTGATCGGCAGCGCCTTCTGACCCTGTGTACCTCGGCGGGAGCTTCGGCCCCCCTGCCCGACGCGCGCCACCATCGCCTAACCCTACCGCCCACCCTGGGGCCGGGGGCGTTGCGCTGGGAACAGCATTCGGAATTTACAACCTATACGCTGGATTTTCCTGACGAAAGCGGCGAGCTTTTTCCGCCCTTTCCCACCTGGGCGCGGTTCGAGGCTATTGTACCGCCGCCGGGGCCGCTGCTGGTGGCGGTCGATTTGCAGATTGTCCCCGAGCAACCCTTGCTCGATTTGAACCGCCTATTCGATCCGGCCTCCTTGGCCGTCTCGGTCATGGATCGCGGCGCCGCCTTGGTAGCGACGGATTTTCGCGCCGATGGGCAGTTGCAGGCAGGCGGCGGTGTTGTGCGCATGTTGGTGCAAGATCGCGGGCTTACCCCGCCGCGCGCCGGGGCCTTAGTGCAGCGGCTGCTGGAGGTGGAAACCTATCGCCTCTTCGCCCTGCTTGGTCTGCCCGAATCCCAACGCATTGCCCCGATCGTGCGCCATATCGAGAGCGATTTGACCCGCATCGCCCGCTCGATGACCGAATCACGCGATCTCGTCTCGGATAACGCTCTGCTCGATGAACTGACCCTGCTGGCCGCTGAACTGGAGGCCGAAGCCAATGCCGCCAGCTACCGTTTCAGCGCCAGCCGCGCCTATGACGGCATCATCCAGCAGCGGCTGACTGCTTTAGGCGATTTATCGGCGGGGGAATATCCCACCATCGGCGCGTTCCTCGCCCGGCGGCTTGCGCCCGCGATGCGGACCTGCACGATGCTGGAAGATCGGTTGGAGACGCTGGCGACCAAGCTGTCGCGCTCGGCCCACCTGTTGCGCACCCGCGTCGATGTCGCCATCGAACAGCAGAACCGCAGTCTGCTGGAAGCGATGAACCTGCGTGCGCGCCAGCAGTTCCGCCTGCAACAGACCGTCGAAGGCCTGTCGATTGCCGCCATCGCCTATTACGTCGTCTCGCTCGCCGCCTATCTGTTCAAGGGCTTGAAGGAGGCGGGGGTTCCGCTTGATCCCAGCATCGGCACAGCCCTATCGGTGCCGCCGATCGTGCTGGCGGTGGCGCTGCTGGTGCGCCGCATCCGCCGCCATCACGGGAAGGATGAGCTGTAGTGAGGCTGAAGCGGTTCTTTTGTCAGGGGCTTTGCCCCTAACGACCCCAGCCAAGGAGCTTGCTCCTTGGCAATCCACTTTTACTATTATTGTTAAGTATCAATTAGATATAAAAATAGGAAACGCGGATTCTCAAGGGGCCGAAGCCCCTTGAGTGGGTGCAGGGCAAAGCCCTGCGTTAAGCCGCTTTCGAAACGCTCGCCTCACCCTCGGCAAAACGCTTGCCGGTGGCATAGCCGATCTCGAACAGGCGCGTGAGGTTGGAGCGCGACCAATCGAGCATCGTCGGTTGGGCATCCTCGGGAATGTCGAAATTGACGATTTTCACCTCGATGGGCTTGGCGCTCTGGGCCTGCTGGAGGGCGAACAGCTTCAGGTCCGCGTGGGCGAGGGCGACCAGCGGCGTGATGAGCTGCTGGCCGAAGGAATCCCACAGATTGCGCGGCTTATGCAGCAGGCTATCGTTGGCAATCGCGTTCACCACCACCACCGTATCGACCTCCGGTTCGTGCTGAAGCAGGGCTTCAAAGTTGAACGTGTCGCGCGACGCGCCCTCAATGTAATATTTCCCGTCAATCTCGAAGGGCGAGTAAAAGAACGGGTAGGAGAGCGACGCCTGGAAATGGGCAAGGTCGATCTCGTGCTTCTTGAAGATCGCCATTTTCTTATCGGTCAGGCAGTAGGCGTTCAGGTAGATATCTTCCTTC
>NZ_LAJY01000256.1 GCF_000963705.1 Elstera litoralis
TCCCATCTATCCCCTTAACAAGAGCCGGTGCCACTCCTGGGCCGGATTGGAGAGATGAGGCTGACGTGGATCACGCTCCCGATAAATGGTACGGCACGACCGTTCTGTGCATCCGCAAGAACAATGAGGTTGTGATTGCCGCCGATGGTCAGGTGACGTTCGGCAATACGGTTTTGAAGCATAATGCTCGCAAAGTGCGCCGCTTGGCCGACGATACGGTGATCGCCGGTTTTGCCGGGGCGACGGCGGATGCCTTCACCCTCTTCGAGCGCTTGGAAGCCAAGCTCGAAAAATACCCGAAACAGCTTACCCGCGCCTGCGTGGAACTGGCGAAGGATTGGCGGACGGACCGTTACCTGCGCCGGCTCGAAGCAATGATGGCGGTGGCCGATAAAGAGGTCTCGCTGATCCTCACCGGCAATGGCGATGTGCTGGAGCCGGAACATGGCATTATCGGCATCGGCTCGGGCGGGCCGTTCGCCCTGTCGGCGGCGCGCGCGCTGGTCGATATCGACGGGATGGATGCGGAAGCCATTGCCCGCAAAGCCATGCGCATCGCGGGCGACGTCTGCATATATACGAATCACACTGTTACCCTGGAGCGGCTATGACCAATTTCAGCCCGCGTGAAATCGTCTCGGAACTCGATCGCTATATCGTCGGCCAGGGCGACGCCAAACGCGCCGTCGCTATCGCCCTGCGTAACCGCTGGCGGCGGCAGCATCTGCCGAAGCCTTACGCAACGAGGTGATGCCGAAGAATATTCTGATGATCGGGCCGACCGGGGTGGGGAAAACCGAAATCGCCCGCCGCCTCGCCCGCCTCGCGAATGCGCCGTTCCTGAAAGTGGAAGCGACGAAATTCACCGAAGTCGGCTATGTCGGCCGCGACGTGGATCAAATCATCCGCGATCTCGTTGATATCGCCATCGGCCTTGCCCGCGAAACCATGCGCAAAGATGTGCAGGTAAAGGCCGAAGCCCGCGCGGAAGAGCGGGTGCTGGATGCCCTCGTCGGCCAAAGCGCCAGCCCGGAAACGCGCCAAAAATTCCGCAAAATGCTGCGCGACGGCCAATTGTCCGACCGGGAAATCGAGTTGGAGTTGCAGGATACCGCCCCGTTCCAAATGCCGGGCTTTGATATCCCCGGCATGCCCGGCGGCCATGTGGGCGTGATGAACCTTCAGGATATGCTCGGCAAAGCCTTCGGCGGCGCGCGCACTAAGACCAAGCGGATCACGGTCGGCGAAAGCCACGCGCTCCTTCTGGCCGAGGAAGCCGATAAGCTGCTGGATGAAGAGCAGGTGGTGCGCGCCGCGATTACCGCCGTTGAGGAAAACGGCATCGTCTTTCTCGACGAGATCGACAAAATCTGTGCCCGTTCGGAGCGCGTCGGCGGCGACGTGAGCCGGGAAGGCGTGCAGCGCGATCTGCTGCCGCTGATCGAAGGCACGACCGTTTCCACCAAGCACGGTCCGGTGAAAACCGATCACATTCTCTTCATAGCCTCCGGGGCCTTCCATGTCGCCAAACCCTCGGACCTGCTGCCGGAATTGCAGGGCCGCCTGCCGATCCGCGTCGAGCTTCAGCCGCTCTCGGTGGAAGATTTGCGCCGGATTCTGACCGAGCCGGAAGCCAGCCTGATTCGCCAGTATGAAGCCCTGATGGCGACGGAATCGGTAACGCTCACCTTCGCCGAAGAGGCCATCGACGCGCTGGCCGAACTCGCCGCCGAGGTCAACCGCTCGGTCGAAAACATCGGCGCACGGCGGCTGCATACTGTGCTGGAACGGCTGCTGGAAGAGATCAGCTTTACCGCGCCCGACTCGCCGGGTTCGGTGGTGACGATTTCGGCGGCTTACGTGGAAGAGAAGGTCGGCACGCTCGCCAAGAAGGCGGATTTGTCGAAGTTTATTCTGTAGGGAGCGGGGGAGCGATCCCCCTTTCCGCTCGGGGGGGCAAGATTGACACTATAATCTTATAATTTTATAAATTATTGTTCGCGTCCGAATTAATTCAAAAAGATTGAATTCCGAACCAAACCCGACAAGCTATAGTGTAAAAAGGCAATCATGGAAAAATTGATAGTCAAAATCGCAGTTTTGTCCAATCGATTGACGCTTGCAGGATTATTGTCCTTGGCAGTCTGTGCCTTTGCCTTCTATAGCTTCAATAGCCGTAGCATGGCCGATGATTTTTTTCGCATCGCTGAAATCCGTTCGACCTCGGTTTTTCCCCGCGCGATCTTCGAATGGAACGCCTTCAATCCGCGTTTTTATATCGATGCTTATCGAATACGGCCTCGCCAAATTTGAATTTTTATTCA
>NZ_LAJY01000257.1 GCF_000963705.1 Elstera litoralis
CCGCCAGCGTTCGTTCTGAGCCAGGATCAAACTCTCAGGTTGATGCCATCGGTGTCCCCACCAATAGCAACCTTACTAATCCTAAACTCTCTATCTCTAGAAGGTTCAGAACCAGCAACCAAACAGGCCGCCGACTCCAAAACCCTTCCCCATTAACCTACAATGTCAAAGAACCCTTCGGTTTGCACCGATGTCTGCGCCGCCGTTTCAGCGAGGCAGGGAAGCGTTTATAACCGAACCGCCAAACCCTGTCAAACTGTTTTTCCGATTTCTTTTTTCGGTGTCCGACGATCTTGCGATCCTCAACCACCGATCCCGAGACCGGCTGCCCGGCAGCGCCGCGACAGGAGGCGGTTTCTAATGGTCGGCCCGACGAAGATCAAGCGCAAAAAACGAAAGCGGCGATCAGGGCTCCAGCAGATCGGCCCGGCGCGCCCGCAACCAGGGCAAAAGCCCATCGATCCCGAGGTTTTCCGGGACGCTTTGCCAGGCCTCCGCCCAGGGCAGCAGCGCATCGGCCACGACGGCGGGCTTCACGTCGCGCACCCAGGCGGTCAGCCCCGGCGCATTGCCGAGCGCGAGAACCAGGAAACCGACCAGAAAGGCAGACAGGAGGGATCGCATCGGGGGCACCTTAGAACTGAAAATAGATGAAGGGGGCAACGCCCTGCGGCCCCAAGCCTTCGATCAGCAGCAGCGCGCCGCCCAGCACGATCCCCAACCCCCACCAGGGTAGGTGATCGAGCCCGCGCGCCAGCCGGGCCGTCCCGCTCTCCGGTGTGAACTGCGCCGCGAGCACAAGGGCAATCAAGGCGGCCAACGGCCAGGTCAGCAGCGCCTCGCCCCCTCAAACCCACCAAACAGCAGCCCCCGCCCATAGTCGAGCGCACTGGTGAGATCGGTCGCCCGAAACAGAATCCAGGCGGCACAGACGATGTGAAAGACAATCCCGATACGCAGGATTCTCGGCACTGCCTGCCAGGCGCGCCCGGCCCAGCGCTCCAGGCCGAGGGCAGTGCCGTGCAGCAGCCCCCACAGCACGAAGGTCCAAGCCGCGCCGTGCCACAGGCCGCCGAGCAGCATTGTCACCATCAGGTTGCGCGTCGTTGCTAGTGCCCCGCCGCGATTACCGCCTAAGGGAATGTAGAGATAATCGCGCAGCCAGGAGGACAGGGAGATATGCCAGCGTCGCCAGAAATCCGAAAAACTCTCGGCGCGATAGGGCCGGTTGAAGTTCAGCGGAAAACGGTAGCCGAGTAGCGCCGCCGAGCCCATCGCAATATCGCTGTAGGCGGAGAAATCGCAGTAGATCTGCACGGCATAGCCATAGGCAGCCGCCCAAAGATCCGGCCCGCTGGCGGTGATCGGGCTGTTGAACACCGGATCGACCAGATGGGTCGCCAGCGCATCGGCGATAATGATCTTCTTCACCAACCCGAGCAAAATCAGCAGTAAGGCGGCGCCGACCTGGACATCCGAAAAACGCGGCATCCGCTGCAACTGCGGCAGGAACTGCGCCGCACGCACGATTGGCCCTGCCACCAACTGTGGGAAAAACGCAAGGTAGAGCAGCACATCCAGGGGATTGCGCGTCGCTCGGATCGTCCCCCGGCTGATATCGACAATGTAGCTGATGCCGTGAAAGGTGAAGAAGGATATCCCCACCGGCAAAATAATGGACAGGAAGGGTAAATCGCGCTGCCAGCCGATCAGCAGCAGCAAATCGGCCAGGGATTCCAAGAAAAAATTATAATATTTGAACACGCCGAGCAGAGTAAGATTAAGGCCGATCCCCAGCGCCAGCAGCGCCCGCCGCCGCGTCGGCCAGCGCTCCAAACCAAGGCCGACGCCGAAATTCAGCAGCGAACTGCCCGCCAGCAGCAGCGAGAACAGCGCGCTCCACTGCGCATAGAAAAAATAGCTGGCCGCGACCAGCACCAGCTTGCGCGCCGCCAGGGTCGGCATCGACCAGACCAGCGCCAGGATAAGCGTTAAAAACAGCGCATAGTGAAGTGTTGGGAACAACATGATCTTAGAAAAGCCCGCCCGGAATCACCGAAATCTTACGCGGGCGCTATAGCAGGTTCGCCCTCCGGTGCAATGTGGAAATCGGGCACGCCCTGCGCTTATCACCGCTGCGCCACCGCCCCACCTGCGGTTTTCCACCCGGCGAAATCGGCCATAAGCTGATCGTAAAGCGCATCCGCTGCCCGCGCATAGCCTTCGGGCCGGTAATGAACGCGGTCTTGCCCGGCCAGCGGCGGATCTTGTAAGGCCCAGGCATTCGCGCCGCACGGCCCCATCACCTGCGACCAATCCCAGAAGAAGAGTTTTTCGCGCGCCGCGAGGCCGCTGAGGGTTTGGCGGACCATGCTGAGATTGCTCGGAATCACCCAACGGCAAGCCGCTGCGGGTTTGCGCGCGCCGGGCTTCACCGCA
>NZ_LAJY01000258.1 GCF_000963705.1 Elstera litoralis
CCTGGCGGGGTGCGGGGCAGCGCCCCGCGCAAACAGCGCCCTCGCCCCTACCCCGCCAAATCCGCCAATTGCTGCATCACCTGGGTCACGCCCTGGAGGCGCTCGGCGGTGGTGTCCCAGGCGCGGATGACGACGAGTTTATGGTCGGGGCGGAGTTTTACCGTTCCGGCTTGTTTTTGCAGGTAGCGGATAAGGGCGTCCGGGTTTTTGAAGCTTTTGTTGCGGAAGGAGATGACGACGCCTTTCGGCCCGGCGTCGATTTTCTCCACGCCCGCTTGGCGGCAGAGGGATTTGATGGCGATGATTTTTAGGAACCCGTCGGCATCGGGCGGCAGCGGGCCGAAGCGGTCGATCATTTCGGCAGCGAAACCATCGATTTCGCTGCGGTCGGCCAGTACGGCGGCGCGTCGGTAGAGGTCCAGGCGCACGCCGAGGTCGGCCACATAGTTTTCGGGGATGCGCACGGGGATGCCGACGGCGATTTGCGGGGACCAGGCTTCGTCTGCGCCCCCCTCGCCCGCAAACCCGCCGGCGCGGGCGGCGTCGACGGCTTCTTGCAGCATATGTTGATAGAGTTCGATGCCGACTTCGCGGATATGGCCGGATTGTTCGTCGCCGAGCAGGTTGCCCGCGCCGCGAATATCGAGATCGTGGCTGGCGAGTTGGAAGCCCGCGCCGAGTTTATCGAGGGTCTGCATCACCTCCAGGCGCTTTTGCGCGCTTTCGGTGGGCACTTTGCCGGTGGGCAGAGTGAGATAGGCGTAGGCGCGCAGTTTCGACCGACCGATACGCCCGCGTAACTGATAGAGCTGCGACAGGCCGAACAGGTCCGCCCGATGCACGATCATCGTATTGGCCGAGGGGATGTCCAGCCCGCTTTCGACGATATTGGTGGCGAGCAGCACGTCGTATTTGCCGTCGCAGAAGGCGTTCATCACGTCTTCAAGCTGGGTGGCGGCCATGCGCCCGTGGGCGGTGGTGAAGCTGACTTCCGGCACCAACACGCGCAACCTTTCGGCCAGCATATCAAGGTCTTCCAAGCGGGGGCTCACGTAGAAGCTCTGCCCGCCGCGGAAGTGTTCGCGCAGAATGGCTTCGCGCACCACCATCGGATCATAGGGCAGCACGGCGGTGCGCACGGCGAGCCGGTCCACCGGCGGGGTGGCGATGATCGAGAGGTCGCGCACGCCGGTCAGCGCCAGTTGCAGGGTGCGCGGGATCGGCGTTGCGGTGAGGGTGAGGACGTGAACGTCCGACTTCAACTCCTTCAGCCGCTCCTTCTGCGACACGCCGAAATGTTGCTCTTCGTCAACGACCAAGAGGCCGAGCCGTTTAAACTCGATGCTTTTCGCCAGCACGGCATGGGTGCCGACGATTATGTCAACCGTGCCATCCTTCAACCCGGCCTTGGTCAAGGCCGCCTGCTTCGCGGTCACGAGGCGCGAGAGCGTCTCAACGCGCACGGGGAAGCCTTTGAAGCGATTGGCAAAATTCTGGTAGTGCTGGCGGGCGAGCAGCGTCGTCGGCACCACCACGGCCACCTGCTGCCCGGAAAGGGCGGCGACAAAGGCGGCGCGCAGGGCGACTTCGGTTTTGCCGAAGCCGACATCGCCGCAAATCAGCCGGTCCATCGGCTTTCCGGCGGCGAGGTCCGAAATCGTATCATCGATGGCGCGCAACTGATCGTCGGTTTCGGGGTATGGGAAGCGCGCGCAGAATTCCTCGTACAGCCCTTCCGCCGGGGTATAGACCGCGCCTTCGCGTAAGGCCCGCTGGGCGGCAATGGCGATGAGTTTCGCCGCAATATCGCGGATGCGGGCCTTAACCTTGGCTTTGCGCGCCTGCCACGCCGCCCCGCCGAGCTTATCCAGCGTTCCGCCCGCGTCTTCCGAGCCGAAGCGCGACAGCGTGTCGATATTCTCCACCGGCACATAGAGCTTATCGCCGCCGAGGTAGGAGATGCACAGGCAATCATGGGGCGCGCCGCCCGCCTTGATCGTCTCCAGCCCCTCATAACGCCCGATGCCGTGATCGACGTGCACGACCAGATCGCCGGTGCCGAGGGTGCCCGCATCGGTAATGAAATCGGCGGCTTTTTTGCGCTTTTGCGTACGAATCAGCCGGTCGCCGAGAATATCGGCTTCGGTAATCAGCGCGAAATCGGGGGCGAGAAAACCGCGCGGCTGGGCCAGCGTCACCAGCACCACTTTATCGGCGGGCAGCGCGAAGGCGGCGGGGCCGCTTTCTGCCGTTTCCAGCGCGGGCATGCCGTGGTCGCGCATCAGGCCGAATAGCCGGTCGCGCGCGCCGGGGGATTGGGCGGCGACGATCACCCGGCGCTTTTGGGCGCGTAAGGAAACCACATGTTCGCGCACGGCATCGAACAGCGAGCCATCGGGGCGCATGCGGGCTTCGGCGAACTCATGGCCGGGGCGCGTGCCGGTATCGGCGCGGTTGGCGGCATCCTCCGGCGCGGCACCAATATGGAAGATAGCGTGGGGCCGGGCCTCCAAGCTCAGGCGCAAATCGCGGTCGGTGAGATACAGAAGATCGGCGGGCAGCGGATGATAGGGCGCGCCTTCTTTGCGTGCCGAATTGGCCAAGTCTTTGCGCGCCTGGAAGAATTCGCGGATCTGGTCGAAGCGCGAGGTGATCGATTCTTCCACCTGCGCATCGAGCGTTATCGCCGCCGTCGGCATATAATCGAATAGGGTTTCGAGCCGCTCATGGAACAAAGGCAGCCAATGTTCCATGCCGATCTGCTTGCGCCCGGCGCTGACGGCCTCATAGAGCGGGTCGCCGCCGGTTTCGGCCCCGAACAGGCTGCGGTAGCCGGAGCGGAAGCGGTGAATGGCGATTTCATCCATCGGCACTTCCGAAACCGGACGGAAGGTAACTTCCTTCCGCGTGCCGGTGGACCGTTGCGAGGCCGGATCGAAATCGCGCAAGGTTTCCAGCGTGTCGCCGAAGAAATCCAGGCGCAGCGGTTCGGCCATCCCCGTCGGGAACACGTCGATAATGCCGCCGCGCACGGCATATTCGCCCGGCTCGCGCACGGTTTCGGTGCGGTGATAGCCATTGCGCTCGAAAAAGCCGAGCAGAACCTTGCCTTCAATCCGCTGGCCTGCTTTCAGCACCAGGGCCGCTTGCGCCAAGCTTTCGCGCGTCGGCACGCGCTGGGTGATGGCGGCGACGGTGGTCAGCACCACTTTCGGCTTCTTCTGCCCGGCTTCACTCAGCAGGCGGGTGAGCGTATCGAGCCGTTTGGCCACCACGTCGCTATTGGGCGAGACGCGGTCATAGGGCAGGCAATCCCAGGCCGGAAAGCTCAGCACCGCAACATCGGGCGCGAAGAAGCTTAGGCTTTCGGTCAGTTGCGCCACGCGGGCGTCGTCGCGGGCGATATGCAGCACGGCCCGCCCCTGCTCGCCAATCGCCTCGGCGGCTCTACGCAGCACGAGGGCTTCGTATCCCTCGGGAACGCCGTGCAGATCGAGCCTGCCGGGGGCAGCGTACCAAGCGGGGGTTTTAGCGAGGCTCATCGGGCATCCAGTCGAGTTTAGGCCGTGTGGTAGGCGATAATGCGGGCGAGCATCGGCGTATTCGCGGCGGGCGGCGGGGTGACGCCGCCGATGATCCAGGCGACCAGATCAAGGTCTTGCTCCGCCATCACCGCTTCCAGCGCGTCGAGATCGGGCGTGTCGAAGTCCGCGAGATGGGCTTCGACGAAGCGGCCAATCAGCAAATCCGCCTCTTTCGTCCCCCGGTGCCGCGCTTGAAACAGAATGCGTTTGCGGCGAACGTTTAGGTCTTCGGTCATGCGGGCCTCACTGGTTCGTGCTTGTCCGAAATCGGGGATGGATATAGACCGCTCCCCACCGCCTGTCAGCGGTGAAACATAGGATTGCCGCTTTGCGCCCCGAAATTCTCTTCCCCCTCTTCGCGTCGCTGGAAGCGCTGCCCAAGGTTGGGCCGGCGCGGGCGAAGCTGTTGGCGAAGCTGGGGCTTGCTTCGGTGGTCGATCTGCTCTGGCACCGCCCGGTCGGCCTGTCGGAGCATCGCCCGCGCGAGTCCATTGCCGAGGCCGTGCCGGGCGAGAGCGCCGCCCTGCGGGTGACGGTGGAAGATCACCGCGCGCCGGACAGTCCGCGCCACCCCTGGCGGGTGCGCGTGCGCGATGCGAGCGGCTTTTTGCATTTGGTCTTTTTCCATGCCAAGGGCGACTATATCGCAAAGCTGCTGCCTTTGGGCGAAGAGCGGGTGATTGCCGGGAAAATCGAAGCCTTTGGCGTCGAAAAACAAATGGCGCACCCGGATTTTGTTGGGGGGTTGGAAAGCTTTACCCGCGCCACCGAGCCGCAGCCGATCTACCCGATGACGGCAGGGATCACGCCCAAGGTGTTGGCCGCGCTGGTGGAAGCGGCTCTATCCCGCGTGATGGACCTGCCCGAATGGGCCGATCCGCCCCTGGTGAAAGCGCGCGGCTGGCCCGTTTGGGCGGATGCCGTGCGCGCCCTGCATCATCCCCAGTCCGAAGCCGATCTTGCGCCCGATTATCCCGCCCGGCAGCGCTTGGCCTATGATGAAATCCTCGCCAATCAAATGGCCCTCCTCCTGCTGCGCGAGCACCATAAGCGCCTGACCGGGCGGGCTTTGGCAGCAGCCGCGCAGAACGGCGGTAAACTGCGCGCGGCCTTGCGGGCGGCCCTGCCCTTTTCGCTCACCAATAGCCAGGAACAGGCGTTGGCGGAAATTGATGCGGACCTAGCTTCGGACAAACGCATGCTGCGGCTGCTTCAGGGCGATGTCGGCAGCGGCAAAACCGTGGTGGCGCTGCTCACCCTCGCGGTTGCGATTGAGGAGGGCGCGCAAGGGGCGCTGATGGCCCCCACGGAAATTCTCGCCCGCCAGCACGCCGAAACCATTCAGCCACTCGCCGAGGCCGTGGGGCTGCGGGTGGCGGTCCTCACGGGCCGCGACAAGGGCAAACCGCGCGAAGCCCTGCTGGCGCGGCTGGCAGCGGGCGACATCGATCTGCTGATCGGCACTCATGCCGTCTTCCAAGAGGATGTTGTTTTCAACGATTTAGCGGTTGCAGTGATCGACGAACAGCACCGTTTCGGCGTCCACCAGCGCTTAGCGCTGGCGGGGCAAGGGGCGCGGGGTCGATGTGCTGGTAATGACGGCAACGCCGATCCCCCGCAGCCTCGCCCTCACCGCCTACGGCGATCTCGATGTGTCGCGGCTGTTGGAGAAGCCGCCGGGGCGCAAACCCATCGACACGCGCGCCCTGCCCCTGGAGCGGCTGGAGGAAGTCGTCTACGCCGTGGGCCGCGCCATCCAAAGCAAGGCGCGTGTCTACTGGGTCTGCCCGCTGGTCGAGGAATCCGAACTGGTCGATCTGGCGGCGGCCACCGACCGGGCGGCGGCGCTGGAACAGGTGTTTGGACCGGGCATCGTCGGCCTCGTGCATGGGCGCTTGAAGCCCTCGGAGAAAGACGCCGCCATCGGGGCGTTTGCGCGCGGCGAGTTGAAAATTCTGGTCGCCACCACGGTGATTGAAGTCGGCATTAATGTGCCGGAAGCGACCATCATGGTGATCGAACACGCCGAACGCTACGGCCTCGCCCAACTCCACCAGTTACGCGGGCGTGTGGGGCGCGGCGGCGACCGCTCCACCTGCCTGCTGCTCTATCAGGCCCCCTTGGGGGAAGTTGCGCGCGCGCGCCTCAAAATTCTGCGCGAGAGCGAAGACGGGTTCCGCATCGCCGAGGAAGACTTGCGCCTGCGCGGCTCCGGCGAAGTGCTGGGCACGAAACAAAGCGGCCTGCCCGGCTTTAAACTCTGCGATCCGATCCAGCAGGAAGAGCTGCTGCTGACGGCGCGGACCGATGCGCTGAACCTGCTGGGGAAAGACCCGGACCTTGTTTCAGAACGCGGCAAGGCGATGCGGATTCTGCTATATCTGTTCGAGCGCGATGCTGCGGCACGGTTTCTGCGGGCGGGGTAACTTGCTTTTTCGCGGAGAGCGCGTGTTAAAGTGCAGCCGGGGACGATTAAAAAGAGGCTTATTGGATGCGTTTTATAACCCGCTGGACACCCCGAGTCACTTTTGCCCTGACGGCCATTCTTCTCGCGGGGTGTCAGACAAGCGGATCAACAGGCTCCTCAAAGCCCGCAACCGCTGCCCCCATCGCTCAAGCAGCAGCCCCACCGCCACCTACCGCTAAGAATGCTTTGCCGTTCGGCGCGGGAACGGGCTTTGTCATCGAAACGGCTGAAAAGCGCTTGAAACCCGGTAATCTTGTGTTGCACGGTGGCGGCGGTGGCCGAAATTCAGACGGTAGCGATCCCTTTTTCAAGGTGAGCGAATTTTTAACGCTGACGGGCGCGCTCGCGGCCTCGGAAAAAACGATCTGCTTTATTGAAGCGGCTAATCCAAAAGCCGAACCTTTCCGGGAAGTCATTGCCGAAAATGGCGAAAAATATATCAAACTCGGTATTCGGGCGGATAATGCCAGCACGACCACCCGCGATCCCCAGGTCTTGAGTGCTATCGAGCGCTGCACGGGATTTTATTTTGGCGGCGGGGCACCCGAGTTGCTTTCGATCAGCCTGCTTGAGAAAAATGGGTCCGATACACCTGCCCTGGCGGCAATCCGCCGTCGTCACACACAAGGCGCAACCGTGTTCGGGGCCAGTGCCGGTGCGATGATGGCGAGTAAGACTATGCTGTGCGAATGCGGCTCGGGTAGTTCAGTGGAAGCGCTCGTAGATGGCAAACTCAGACTGGCACCAGGGTTAAATTTCGCTCCCAACGTCCTGATCGACGCGCATTTTTTGGAGCGGGGCCTGATCGGTCGTCTCGTGGAGGCAATGAAGGTGTTGAAGGAACCATTTGCCCTCGGCTTGGATGAAAATACTGCCGTATTAATCCCGAGCGATGGCAGTCCTTGGACTATTTTGGGAGAAAGCGGCGCCGCGATCGTTCGACTGACCGACGCCGACAAGCCTTACGAGGCGCTTGAGATCGATTTGCTCGCCGATGGAGACCGGTACGATCCGAAAATGCGCACTGTGATCGTTGCGCCGGAGCGCCAACCGATCGGCCCTTCTCAATCAACCGACTCCATCATCCCCGAGATTTTCGAGCCGGGTGGATTTTCAAACTTGCTTCGTTTGGCCGCGCTCAATACCTACGGACGCGCGGCGGGGCTTTCTAAGGTGGCGGCCTCGGCAAATATCCGAATCACCGCGACTCGCACCCCCGAAACACGGGTCTATTTCTCCCCCAAGCTCCCCTTGGATCGCGCTTATAGTATCACGGGATTGCGGTTGCGGATAAATGCCCCCATCACGCGGCGGGGGGCGGCTTAAGCCTCCACCGGCTTCGCCTCATGCGCCAGTGTCCAGCCTCGGTCGCTCTGCTGGTAGTATTTCAACCAATGCCCCGCTGTCTTCGCCTCTTTATAGCGCAGGCGCGCGGCAGCCACGGCGAGTTCGTCGCGGCCATTGAAGATGTCGAGGATGCGGGCGTAAGCGCTTGGATTGGAAAGGCTAACGCCTTCCGTCAGCAGCGCCACCGTCGCCCCGTTTGGGTTTTCATCGACGGCGGTCAGCCAGATCGGCTGGCGGGTGGCCAGGCCTTCTTTCACCGTGCCGTGGGGTAGGAAGCTGGCGGGATCGTAGGTCCAGAGGTGGGCGTTCAGCGCCTCCACCCGTTCTTCCGACCCGCACAGCACAACCGCCCGCAGATTGGCCGCTATCACGCGCTCCAGCAGCTTCGGCAAAGCCTCCTCTAGCGACGCGCGCGTGAGGTGGTAGAAGCTCCAGTCGGTCATAGCGGCCTGATTTCCTTAGGCTTCGTAGCGGCTTTTCACCAACTGGTCGAGCAAGCGCACGCCCCAGCCGGAAGCGCCCTTCGGCACTACGCCCTTGTCTTTATTCGCCCAGGCAACGCCCGCGATATCGAGATGCGCCCAGGGCACATCATTGACGAAGCGTTGCAGGAACACGGCGGCCACCGCGCTGCCCGCGCCGCCGTCGCCGATGTTCTTCATGTCGGCGATGGGGGATTTCAGCAGGGCATCATAGGCTTCGCCCAGCGGCATCCGCCACAGGGTTTCGCCCGTCGCCGATCCCGCCGCGAGAATGGCGTCGGCGAGCGCGTCGTTATTGGCGAACAGCCCGGCGTGCTCATGGCCGAGGGCCGTGATGATCGCGCCGGTCAAGGTGGCGAGGTTAATCATGGCGACCGGCTTGAAGCGATCCTGCGTGTACCAAAGAATATCGGCGAGCACCAAACGGCCTTCGGCGTCGGTATTCAGCACTTCGATGGTCTGGCCGCTCATGCTGGTAACCACATCGCCGGGGCGCTGGGCTTTCGACGACGGCATGTTTTCGACAAGGCCGACAACGCCGACGGCATTCACCTTCGCCTTGCGGCCCGCGAGCGCCAGCAGCGTGCCGACAACCGCCGCCGAGCCGCCCATGTCCCACTTCATATCTTCCATGCCCTTGGCGGTCTTCAGCGACAGGCCGCCGCTATCGAAGGTCACGCCCTTGCCGACGAAGGCGACCGGAGCCGCGCCGTCCTTGCCGCCGTTCCAGCGCAGCACGACGACGCGCGATTCTGACTGAGAGCCCTGGCCAACGCCAATCAGCGCGCCCATGCCAAGCTTTTTCAGGTCTTTAAGGGTGAGAACTTCAACCTCAAGCCCAGCTTTTTCCAAATCCTTCAGCCGGTCGGCATAGGTTTCCGGGTTCAGCACATTGCCGGGCTCGGTGACGAGATTGCGCGCGTAAACGACGCCATCGGCGAGCTTATCGAGATCGGCGAAGGCTTTTTTCGCGGCGCTATGGTCGGCCAGCAGCAGGGCGACCTTCTCCAAGGTCGGCTTATCGTCGGCCTTTTGCTTGGTCAGATATTTATCGAAGCGGTAGGCGCGCAACGAAAGCCCGTGGGCGAGGCGCGCGGCCAGAGTGGCGGTGCTGAGGTCGCCCGTTAGTGGATCGACGGCGATGGCAAGATGGGTTTCCGGCTGGGCCGCGACCACGGCATAGACCGATGCGCCCAGGCTTTCGGCCTTCGCTTCGGTCAAATCCGCAAGCTTGCCGAGGCCGAGCAGCAGCAGCCGACCCGCATCGAGCCCGGCGGGCGCGAGAATTTCTAACGTCTGGCCGAATTTTCCCGTAAAGCGGCTGGCCGCTGCCGCGCGCGTGACCAGCCCTTGCGTCTGCGCGTCCAGATGCGCGGCGCTGGCGAGCAGGGCGCGATCTTCGGCGACGGTAACAACCAGCGTGCCCTTTTTGGCGAGGTCCAAATCGGCAAACGAAATTTTCATGAGGGTCATCTTTCTAAAGTCTAAAGAAGCGTTTGGGCAGGCCGCAATCGGTCTCCCTGCCCTTTTCGTCACCTTATCCGCCCATTGCCTGCTTGCCAATCGGTGCCGCATGGGGAAAAGCGCGCGGCCTCTCTTGCCGCTGGGGCCAGAATGGGGCAAGGTCCGGCTGCAAATTCTGGTTAAGGAAATGGTCGGCTCATGGCCCGCTTGGTTTATTCGTCTCTTTTGGCAGCGCTGCTGTCGGTCGCCCCCGTCAGCCTTGAGCATGGTTTTACGCCGAAACCGGCTGAAGCGCAGGAAATGCTACGCATCGCCGCCGTGGTGAATGACGAAATCATTTCGGTTTACGACATTATCCAGCGCACCGATTTTCAGATGATTATCGGCCTCGGCCAGCAGGTGACGGACGAAGGCCGCAACCGACTGTTCCCGATCATGATGCGCACGATGATCGACGAAAAACTGATGATGCAGGAAGTCAAACGCCGGGGCATCAATGTTCAGGACGAGGAAGTAAAAGCCTATCTTGAGGCGCTGGAAACCTCCAACAACCGCCCGAAAGGCTCCCTGCTGAAGGATGTCGAGCGCGTCGGCCTGCGCCCTGAAACTTTGATGGATCAGATCCGCGCCCGCCTGGGTTGGGATATTCTGAACCGCCAAAAGGTGCGGGCGTTTCGTCCGATCTCCGACGATGAAATCGATCAGGTGATCGGCGAGGCTCAAAGCTCCCAAGGCCAGCCCGAATATTTGGCCGCCGATATTTTCCTGTCCTTCGATTCGGCGGGCGGTGAGGCCGCAGCCCAGCGCTTAGCCGATGAAATCGCGCGTCAGCTTGCCGGGGGCGCGCGCTTCTCGGCCGTCGCCCAGCAATATTCCAACTCGGCCTCGGCCACCACCGGCGGCGATCTCGGCTGGGTGCGGACCGGGCAAATCGATCCTGTGCTCTTGTCAGCGCTCGAAACGCTGGAACCGGGGCGCATGAGCCCGCCGGTCCGCACGGTTTCGGGGCTCCATCTGCTGTTGATGCGCGAAAAAGCGCGTCGCCGCGTCGCTGCCGACCCGCGACGAAGCCCGGATGCGCCTGTTCTCCGAGCGCATCGAAGCCGAAAGCCGCCGCGCCTTACGCGACCTGCGCCAAGCCGCCACCATCGACATTCGGATCTGAGCGTGACCGATCCGATTATCGACGCCGTCGAGCGGCTGCCCGCCCTGCGTGTCACCGTGGCGGCAGCGGGGTTGACGGCGGACAAGCGCTTTGGGCAGCATTTTCTGTTCGATCTCAACCTCACGCGCCGGATCGCGCGGGCGGGCGGGCCATTGGAGACGGGCACGGTGATCGAAGTCGGCCCCGGTCCGGGTGGGCTCACGCGCGCGCTGTTGCTCGAAGGGGCGCAGCATGTGGTCGCCATCGAAAAGGACCGGCGTATGGTGGCCGCGCTGGAGCCGCTGGTCGAGTTGACGCGCGGGCGGCTGAAGGTCATCGAGGCCGATGCGCTTGGGTTGGACCCGACGACGCTCGGCCCCGCCCCCTACCGAATTATCGCCAACCTGCCCTATAATGTCGGCACGCCGCTGGTAATCGCCTGGCTGCGCGCCATCGACCAGTATGAATCCCTGACGCTGATGTTCCAAAAGGAAGTCGCCGACCGCTTAACCGCCGTTCCGGGCGACGATGCCTATGGCCGCCTCTCGGTCATCAGCGGCTATTTCGCCCAAAGCGGCGTGCTGTTCGATGTTCCGCCAGAAGCCTTTACGCCGCCGCCGAAAGTGGTGTCCAGCGTCGTGCAGATGCTCCCCCGCAAAGATCGGCCCGACTGTGGGTCGGTACTGCGCTTGGAGCAAGTGACGGCTGCCGCTTTCGGGCAACGCCGCAAAATGCTGCGCGCGTCGCTGAAAAGCTTGGGTGTCGATACCACGGCCCTGCTGTCGGACGCCCAGATCGAGCCGACGGCGCGGGCGGAAGAACTCAGCGTCGCTGAGTTTTCCCGGCTTTCCCTCGCGCTTGTGGCGCAGATCGGCCCTGGACGGGCGGACTGAGGATTAAGAGGGGCTCTGCCCGTCGGATGCGCTTTGCGCGTCAAACGCGCTGAGCACCGCTCAAGGGGCTTCGGCCCCTTGAGAATCCGCGATTCCGGAAGAATCCTGAGGTATAAATTGGATTGCCAAGGGATAAATCCCTTGGTTGGGGGTGTCGGGGGCAAAGCCCCTGACGTTTTCTCAATCGCTGGGCGGCCGCTCGGCCTGAAGCGCCGACACGAATTCCGGCAGGCTCATTTGCCGGTCGCGTTTCAGCCGTTCGGCGATGAGAATCGCGCGAACACTGACGAGGCTGGCCTCGATATCATCATTGACCAGCACGTAATCATACTCCCGCCAGTGCGACACATCATCGTGGGCTTTCGCCATGCGACGCGCGACGACATCGGCGGAATCTTGCGCGCGCGTGCGGAGGCGGCGTTCGAGTTCGGCCATTGAGGGCGGCAGGATGAAAATTGTCACGAGATCGGGGCGGGCCTTGCGCATCATCTGCTGGGTGCCCTGCCAGTCGATGTCGAACAGCACATCCATCCCCTGCCCGAGCGCCTTCATCACCGGCGTTTTCGGTGTACCGTAGAAATTGCCGTAAACCTCGGCGTGCTCCAGCAGATCATCGCTCGTCGAGAGCCGGTCGAACTCCTCCCGGTCGATGAAATGATAGTCCCGGCCCGAAATTTCGGAGGGCCGGCGCGGGCGCGTGGTGACGGAAACCGACATTTGCAACTGGGGCATATTCTCCAGCAGCAAACGCGACAGGGTGGTCTTCCCCGCCCCTGAGGGCGAGGAGAGAATCAGCATCAAGCCCCGGCGGCGGCGCTCGATGGTTTGGGGGGCCTGCATCATCGAAAGATCATCACTCGACGTTTTGAACCTGTTCGCGGAATTGCTCGATTACGGTTTTCAAGCCAAGGCCGGTCTGCGTGACCGACAGGTCGGCGGCCTTGGACATCAGGGTATTGGCCTCGCGGTTAAACTCTTGGGCGAGGAAATCCAGCTTGCGGCCAATCGCGCCGCCTTCGGCCAGCAGCGCTAGTGCTGCGGCGCAATGGGCCTCCAGACGGTCCATCTCTTCGGAGGGATCGCATTTTTGGGCGAGCAGCGCGATTTCTTGCGCCAAACGTTCGGCAGGCACCGGCGGCGTGTCGCCCAACAGCGGGGCAAGGCGCGTGTGCAGCCGTTCGGCGACGCCGTGGGTTTGCGCTTCGGCGGCGGCGCGGGCTTTGGCGGTCATCTCGGCGATGGCGGCGACCTGACCGTGCAGAATCTCGGCAAGCTTGGCCCCCTCCGCCCGGCGGGCACTCAGAAACTGATCCACCGCTTCGGCGAAAAGCGCAACCAGGGCGGCATCTTCCGCCGGAGAGGGTTCGTTCAGCGCCGGATTTTCGGCCTGTTGGCTTTCGATGACGCCGCGCACGCCCAAGAGATCGGTGAGGCGTAGCGGCGCTTGATCGACCAGATCGCCCAAGGATTTTTGCAGGCCGATGATTTCTTCGATCAAGGGCCGATTGATCGCGAGATTGCTCTCGCGCGCCGCGCCGCGCAGATCGAGGGAGACGGTAATCGTGCCGCGCTGGCAAGCTTTCAGCCGCTCGCGCAAGGCGGGCTCCAGCCGGTCGAGCCAACTTGGCAGCCGGAAGCGCACATCGAGCCCGCGCCCATTGACCGCGCGGATTTCCCACGTCGCGGTGTGGCTGGGCGTCGGGCAGCCGACAGCGGCGAGCCGGGCATAGCCGGTCATGCTGGAAACCGGGGCGGTCGGGTCGGGCGAAGGGGCTGAAGAAGCGCGTGTCATGCCGCCCCTTATAATGGGCTCCCCCGTCTCTCTCAATCTGCAACGTGCGAACCGTGGCGGAATGAAGATCGGCACGCTATATAAGATCGATGAATATGGGTTTTGCGCCGAGGACTGCCGCAGTCGGTCCCCCGGGGCGGAGTATGCGGCCAACCGGCCCTGTGCCGTCCCAACCGCTCTACGCGGCTTTGGACCTCGGAACGAATAACTGCCGCCTGCTCATTGCGCGCCGCCGCGATGGGTATGGGGGATTTGTGCCCGGCGCGACCAGCGCCGCGATGGCCGACGACGGCGCGGCTGAACCGCCGACGTTGGAGATTGTCGACGCTTTCTCGCGCATCGTGCGCTTGGGCGAGGGCTTGGCGATGACAGGGCGGTTGTCCGAGGCGGCGATGGACCGCACGGTTTCGGCGCTGGCGGTTTGCGTGCGCAAGCTGCGCCGGTACCGCCCGCGCTTCGCCCGGATCGTGGCGACGGAAGCCTGCCGCCGCGCCGATAACGGCGGGGTGTTTTTGGAGCGGGTCAGCGCCGAGTTGGGGCTGTATCTCGAAACCATCGCCCCGCAGGAAGAAGCCTTGCTGGCGTTGGCGGGCTGCGCCGCCCTGCTCGACCCGGCGGTCCCGCGCGCGCTGATGTTCGATATTGGCGGCGGTTCGACCGAACTGACCTGGCTTGCCGTGCGCCCTGGCCAGTCGCCGCTGGTGCTGGGATGGATTTCGATTCCGCTCGGCGTCGTCAATCTCGCCGAAGCCCACGGCGACCCAAGCCGCGCCGATACGGGCTATGAGCGGATGAACGCGGTTTTCGCCGAAAAGCTGATCGAATTCGACCGGCGTTATGGGATTTCCGACGCGATTCGCGCAGGCGGCGTACAGATGCTGGGCGCGTCCGGAACCGTGACGACTCTGGCCGGGATTCACTTGGATTTACCGCGCTATGACCGTGCGCGGGTCGATGGGATTCGCCTGAGTATCGAGGATTTGGCGGCGGTTTCGGCGCGCATCCGGAAAATGGGGGAAGAGGCGCGCCTGTCGCACCCCTGCATCGGGCGGGCGCGGTCCGATCTCGTTATCGCGGGCTGCGCGATTATCGATGCGATGCGGGTCTTGTGGCCCATCCCTTCCCTACGCATCGGCGATCGCGGCGTTCGGGAAGGTATTTTATTTGGACTGATGGGCGTCCCCGCGCCGCAGTTGGCACCGGCGGCCCCCGAAGAGAAGTGAGCGTGGAAAAATGACCCAAAAAGGGAGCGGCGACGGTAACAATGGTGGCGGCGGTGGCCGTCGCCAGAAATCGGTGCGGGTCAAAACGGCCCATAAGCGCTCGTTATCGTCGACCCTCTGGCTGCAACGCCAGTTGAACGATCCTTACGTCGCCGAAGCTAAGCGCCTTGGTTATCGCTCGCGCGCGGCCTTCAAGCTCGTACAACTCGATGAGAAATATCATCTGCTCGGGCCGGGTAAGCGCGTCGTCGATCTCGGGGCCGCCCCCGGTGGCTGGACCCAGGTTGCGGTTGCGCGCGTCGGCTCGGAACAGGGGCGCGGCTGCGTCGTCGGGCTCGATATTCTGCCGATGGACCCGATCCCCGGCGCAAGCCTGATGCAGGCCGATTTCCTCGACCCGGCGGCACCCGACAAGCTGCGCGACCTGCTCGGCGGCGGGGCCGATCTGGTGATGAGCGATATGGCGGCGCCAACGACGGGCCACACGAAAACCGATCACTTGCGCGTCATCGGTCTTGCCGAAACGGCGCTACAGTTCGCGTTGGAAGTATTGGAGCCCGGCGGGGCCTTCGTTGCGAAAGTCTTCCAGGGCGGCTCGGAAAAGGAGTTGCTCGATCCGCTGAAGAAGCATTTTGCCGTGGTCCGACACGCCAAACCCGCCGCTTCCCGCGCCGACTCCAGCGAAATGTATGTCGTCGCCACGGGGTTCCGGCGCGTAACTTAATAAGGAAAGGGAGGCCGAAGCCTCCCTTTTTAGTCTGCGCCGACTGCCGCGAGCCTCTGGGTGAAGCGGTCCAGCGCCAAGCCGAGGCTTTGCGTACTGCTTTCCAAAGCCGCCGAAAGATCGAGCGTGCCGTTGGCGGCTTCCGCCGCATTGCCGGTAGCCGAGGTGACGCCGCTGATGGCGTCGGCGATGACGGCCGCCCCTTCGGCGGCCTGGGAGACATTGCGGGCAATGTCGCGGGTCGCCGCTGTTTGCTCTTCCACCGCAACCGCGACCGAGGACATGCGCATGTCGGTCTCCATCACGCGGTCGCGAACGGAAATCATCGTCCGGCTGGCGGCATGGGTGAGCGCGCGCATGGTTTCGACCGACTTCTGAATATCTTCCGTCGCGCCGGCGGTTTGGGTGGCGAGGTTCTTCACCTCGGTCGCCACGACCGCAAACCCCTTACCCGCCTCGCCCGCCCGCGCCGCTTCGATGGTGGCATTCAGGGCGAGAAGATTTGTTTGCGCCGCAATTGCCTGAATGAGCGTGACGATATCGCCAATCTGCGCGGTCGCATTTTCGAGATCGTGCAGGGTTTTATCCGCCGATTGCACTTCCTCGGCGGCGAGGCGCGAAATGCCGGTGCTGCTTTCGACTTGTCGGCCGATTTCGCTAATCGAACTCGACAGCTCGTCGGTCGCCGCTGCCATCATCTGCACCGTTTGCAGCGTTTGATCGGAGGAGGTCGCCATTGCGACACAGCTTTGATTGGTGGCCGCAACCACGCCGGTGAGTTCTGCCGAACTTTGGCGCATGCGCTCCACGGCCTGAGTAACGGCCCAAATAACGCTTTCCAGATCCTGCCGGAACTCGGTCACGGCGTCGACCCGGCGTTCGGCGAGCGCGAGATCGGCGGCCATTCTTGCCCGCTGCTCGCCTTCCAACCGCCCGCGTTCGACGAGTGCCTGCCGGAAGAATTCCACGGCTTTGGCGATTTTGCCGACTTCGTCGCCGCGCTTCTGGTAGCTGATTTTCACATCGGTGCTGCCAGTGACGAGGCTTTCCATCTGTCCGGTCAAGTTCAGCATCGGGCGGCTCACCGAGCGGCCAATAATCAGGGCCAACGTTACCGCCAGCAGCACGACGATAGCCACCAACACGAGGCTCCAGGTCATCGCCTGGAAGAAGCCATTGATGCGGATGGTCAGCAGATTCTCAAGGGCTTTCGAGGCGGCGCCATAGCCTTTGCCGAGGGCGGTTTCCAGGTCGGCGGTCAGTTTTGCCGCCGAAGCGGGGCCTTTTCCGGCAACTTGCGCATCCGCCGCCTGGATCATCGCCGCGCCCGCCGCAATCAAGCCCTGCATGTCGGTGTCGATCCAGCGCTTCAGGTCGCCGCTGGCATTGCTGCGATACCCGAGCGATACCGAAGCGGTAACGCCGTCGAGCGTCGCTTGCATCGCGCCTTTCGCCACTAGAATATCGGCTTGTTCGGCAACGCTCGGCGCGCCCTTGGCCCCGGTACGCAAGGCGGCATCCAGATCGGCTGTGCGCGACACAAGGTCGGGCAAGCGCAGCAGCACCAGATCCATCGTATAATAGCTGTCGAGATCGGGATCGAGAATGAGGTTGGAATGATCGCCAACCCGAACGATCAAATCGCGCAAGGCGGTCATCGCCAATAGGGCCGAGGCGCGGTCGCGCTTGGCGGCAGCGTCGCGCAGCGCGGCACTCGCCGCTTTCGCCAGATCGGCGCTGTGTAGATCCACTCCAGCGCTGGTGCCGAGCTTAGCTTCAGTCTTGGTGAGAATTTCGGCAATATCCGCCGGTACAGCAGGCCCGCCCCGGCTCTGCGCCAAAGAGGCCACTAAGGCTTGCTGGACTGGGCGTAAATATTCCGTTCCGACTAATTCAGTTTGGCCAAAGCGAATTTGAATCATATTTGCGGCAATGAGCAAATAAGCCAAATAAGCAATTGGTATTAACAGAACAGCAACAATGAGCCCGATCTTCCGGCCTAGCGAGATCTTATCGAATAGTTTCACAGTGAGTCGTCCCCAATACGCAAATTGGGTCGCGATGACCTTTCGGTCGGCGACAGTAGCCCCCCACTTATCGTGGCCGCATCTTATGGGGGCGACTTATGCTTGTCTATATAACAATTAATATTTCATCATCGTGACCAAAAGTCGCGCAACAAGTTCCCCCCAATGAGTCCTGATGAATTGGCCTTCCACCGCGCTGTGTCGGGGCTGCATGGGACTGCCTCCGTTGCTGCATAACACGGGGGCTTGGCAGCGGAACCGCAATATGTATTATGCAGCACCGGCGCACCCCCCTATTGCTTGGGGTTAGTTTCAGCGCAACGAGGGGCGGATTTGGCCGGGCCGTATTAGGTAGATGGAGCCGCCCCGCCATGATCTTGCGCGAAGCCTTTACATTCGATGATGTTTTGTTGGAACCGGCCGCCTCGGCGATTATGCCAGCCAATGCCGATACCTCAACGCGCGTGACCAAAGAAATCCGCCTGGGAATTCCCCTGCTCTCTGCGGCAATGGATACCGTAACGGAAAGCGGCGTTGCGATTGCGATGGCCCAGATGGGCGGCATGGGGATTATTCACCGCAATATGGACCTCACCCGTCAGGCCGCCGAAGTGCGCCGGGTGAAAAAGTTCGAAAGCGGTATGGTCGTCGATCCCGTTACCATCACGCCGGAAAGCACCCTGGCCGACGCGCTGGCGCTGATGGCTGAATTCAGAATCAGCGGTATTCCCGTCGTCGAGCAGCCCAAGGGTAAGCTCGTCGGGATTCTCACCAATCGCGATGTGCGCTTCGCAACCAACCCTGGCCAGCCGGTTTCCGAACTGATGACCAAGGATAAGCTGATTACGGTGCCCGAAGGCGTCACCAAGGACGAAGCCAAGCGCCTGCTGCACCATCATCGCATCGAAAAGCTGCTGGTGGTGGACGCGGATTATTGCTGCATCGGCCTGATTACGGTGAAGGACATCGAAAAGGCGCAGAAGTTCCCGAATGCCGTAAAAGACGCGAAGGGCCGCCTGCGCGCGGGTGCCGCGACCGGCACCGGCGACGAGGGCGTTGCGCGGGCGGAAGCCTTGTTCGACGCCGAGGTCGATCTTTTGGTCGTCGATACGGCCCACGGCCATTCCGAGCGGGTTCTGGATACGGTGCGCCGGGTTCGGCGCCTCTCCAATTCCACGCAGATCATGGCCGGGAATGTGGCGACGGCCGATGCCGCCCGCGCGCTGATGGATGCGGGCGCGGACGCGATTAAGGTCGGCATCGGGCCGGGCTCAATCTGCACCACGCGCATTGTCGCGGGGGTGGGGGTTCCGCAGCTCACGGCGGTATTGGATTGCGTCGAGGCCTGCCGCAAGCACGGGATTCCGGTAATCGCCGATGGCGGCATCAAATTTTCCGGAGATTTGGCCAAGGCGATTGCCGCCGGGGCCGATTGCGCGATGATCGGCTCGCTGTTCGCGGGCACCGATGAAAGCCCCGGCGAGGTTTTCCTCTTCGAAGGCCGCTCGTATAAATCCTATCGCGGCATGGGCTCGGTCGGCGCAATGGCGCGCGGCTCGGCGGATCGTTACTTCCAGGCGGAAGTGAATGATACGCTCAAGCTGGTGCCGGAAGGCGTCGAAGGCCGCGTGCCCTATAAAGGCCCGCTCAATGCCGTGGTCCATCAGCTCGTCGGCGGCTTACGCGCCGCAATGGGCTATACCGGCAATGCCACCATCGCCGATATGCAACGCAACTGTCGCTTCGTTCGCATTACCAACGCCGGCCTGCGCGAGTCGCACGTGCATGACGTTGGGATTATGCGCGAAGCCCCCAACTATCGTCAGGGTGGCTAAGCCGAATGACTCCCGTCGCCCGGCTGCAAGCCGCCTACGAACTGCTCGACAATATCAGCCAAGGGGGCGTGGCCGATGCCGCCGCCTCCCGCTATTTCCGCGACCGCCGCTACATCGGCTCGAAAGACCGGACGGCGATTTCCGAGCGGTTTTACGCCATGCTGCGCCGCCTGGCGCGGCTGGAATGGTGGGTGAATGTTCTGCTGGAGCGCCCGCCCGAAGCCGGGGGGGCCTCCGTCCGGCATCTCTTCGTCGTCGATCTGCTGCTGTCGGATAATTGGATTCCCGAACAGTTCCAGAAGAATTTCGACGGCGAGGAGCATCGCCCACACGCGCTATCGCGGGCCGAACGCACCTTGGTCGATAAAATCGTCGAGCTGCGCGGCGACTCGAAAGAGCCGCTGCCGCTCGATCATCCCGAGATGCCGCTGTGGGTACGGATGGAAATTCCGCCGTGGTCGGAAGCGCCGCTGCTGGAGTTGTTCGAGGGCGACGAAGCCGAATTGGCGGCGTTGAACAGTCCGGCTTTGCTCGATCTGCGCATCAATCAGCTTCACGGCACGCGCGAATCGATTCTGGCGCGGCTTCAGTTCGAAGGCTTGAAGGTTGAGGCCGGGCAATGGTCGCCGCTCGCCATCCGCGTTTTTGGACGGCCCGCGCTCGGCACCCTGCCCGCTTTTAAAGACGGTTTGGTCGAAATCCAGGACGAGGGCTCGCAACTGGTGGCGCTGCTGGCCGACGCGAAGCCGGGTCAATGGGTGATCGATTATTGCGCGGGCGCGGGCGGTAAAACCTTGGCGCTGGCCGCCGATATGAATAATAAGGGCCGCTTGATCGCCTCCGATATTTCGGAAAAGCGGTTGGAGCGCGCCGTAACGCGCCTGCGCCGGGCGGGGGTTCACAATGTCGAACGCCGCGCACTCGGAACCGAGAATGCGGGCTGGTTCAAGCGCCAAGTCGGGAAATTCGATCGCGTGTTGGTCGATGCCCCTTGCTCCGGCACCGGCACCTGGCGGCGCAACCCGGATATGAAATGGCGCATCGGCCCCGCCGATGTGGCCGAACTGACCGTAAAGCAGCGCGAGATTCTCGATGCCGCCGCCAAGCTGGTTAAACCGGGCGGGCGCTTGATCTATGCGACCTGCTCGCTGCTGCCGGAAGAAAACGAAGGCTCGGTTGCGGCGTTCTTGGAAACGCATCCGGAGTTTACCGTTAAGCCGGTCACGGAAATTTGGGCCGAACGGGTGACGACACCCTGCCCGGCCCCCGGCCCTTATTTGCGCTTGACGCCCCATCGTCACGGCACCGATGGTTTCTTCACCGCCGTTCTGGAGCGTAGCGCCAGCGCCGCCGCTCAAATCCCCGAGTCCCCCGAACTGGCGTCTGAGGAGAGCTAAACTGTTCAGCCGCGCCAATCAGCCGACCCCAACCGCCGCCGCGCAGGCCTGGAGTCTGCGCCGTGCCCAGCGGGATGATTTCGGCGCGATTGCACGGGTGCAGACCGATGGGTGGCGCGATTCCTTTCGCGGCGTTATGCCGGATAGCGTTTTGGACGGCCCCTTGCTGGAAGAGCATCGCACCCTGTGGCGGCGGATGCTCGCCAGTCGCGGCGGCTTCGGCGACGATGGGCACCCCTGGCTTGCTGTCGATAGCGCCGGGCGGGTCATCGGCTTTAGCGCCTACGGGCCGGTGCGCGGCTCCAGTTGGGGCCATGACGCCGAAATCTACGCGCTCTATGTGGAAACCGACTGGCACGGCCACGGTCTCGGGCGGGCTTTGGTCCAGCAGACGGCAAAATCGCTGCTCGATCAGCATCGGCGCTCGCTGCTGCTTTGGGCGCTTGAGGATAATCACAAAGCGCGCGCTTTCTACGAGCGTATCGGCGGGCGGGTGATCGACCGTGAAGCCCATAATTTCGGCGGCGTTTGGCTGCCGGAAGTTGCTTACGAATGGCCGAATATGGCGAGCTTATTGGAGTAGGATTTGACCGCTGTGCATTTTCGCCGCGCCAGGGCGGACGACGCCCCCCGGATTGCCGATCTTCACACGCGCTCGTGGCGCGCCGCCTATCGCGGCATCCTCCCCGATGCTTTTCTCGACGGCCCGCTCCTCCAAGAAAAGCAAATCCATTGGGCGGCAAAGCTGCCGCAAGCCCAGGCCGATGATTTCATTCTTCTGGCGGAGGACGGCGACCGGCTCGCGGGCTTCATCGCCGTCTGGTGCAACCCGGAGAGTAAGGCCGCCGATCCTTACGGAAACTATCCGGGTGCCTATGTCGACAATATCCACGTCGCCCCCGATGGGCGCGGCCGGGGCCTTGGGCGGCAGTTGCTGCTGAAGACCGCCGAGCACGCGCAAAGCCTGCCTGATCTCGACCCATCCCTCTGGCTGTGGGTGCTGACCAAAAACGCCCGCGCGCTGGGGTTCTACCGGGCGCTCGGCGGCGAGATCGCGGAGACCATTACCGAACCTCTGGGCGGTGCGACGGTGGAAACCCACCGCCTCGTCTGGACCGATTTGGCGGCGCTCAGCGCGGCCTGTCGGACATAACCGAATTGATGACCGAAGAGAGTGAGTTCCCCATGACCGATCCCAGCTTGCAGGCCGAAAATATCCTGATTCTCGATTTCGGCAGTCAGGTAACGCAGTTGATCGCCCGCCGCATCCGCGAAGCCGGGGTCTATTGCGAGGTCATGCCGTTCAATACCGATCCGGCGCGGCTCACGGCCTTTGCGCCGAAGGGCATCATTCTGTCGGGCGGCCCCGCCTCCGTGACCCTAGAGCATACGCCGCGCGCCCCGGAATGGGTGTATCAGCAGAATGTGCCGATCCTCGGTATTTGTTACGGTGAGCAAACGATCTGCGCCCAGCTTGGCGGTAAGGTCGAAGGCGGGCTGCACCGGGAGTTCGGGCGCGCCGAAATCACCGTGACCGGGGCCTGCTCCTTGTTCGATGGCGTCTGGCAGATCGGCCAAAGCTACCCCGTGTGGATGAGCCACGGCGACCGCGTTACGGCGCTGCCGCCCGGCTTCCAGGTGGTCGCCACTTCGGAAAACGCCCCCTTCGCCGCGATTGCCAATGAGGAACGCCGCATTTACGCGGTGCAGTTCCACCCGGAAGTGATGCATACGCCGGACGGCGCGCACCTGCTGCGCCGCTTCGTCCGCGATATTGCCGGGTGCCACGGCGCGTGGACGATGGCGGGTTTCCGCGAAATGATGATCGAGCGCATCCGCGCCCAGGTCGGCACCGAGAAGGTGATTTGCGGTCTTTCGGGCGGGGTGGATAGTTCGGTCGCCGCCGTGCTGATCCACGCCGCCATCGGCGACCAGCTTACCTGCGTTTTCGTCGATCATGGGTTGCTGCGCACGGGCGAGGCCGAGCAGGTCGTGACCCTCTTCCGCGACCATTACAATATCCCGCTGGTGCATCGCGACGCGAGCGCGCTGTTCTTGGGCGAGTTAGCTGGGAAGACCGACCCGGAGGTAAAGCGCAAGACGATTGGAAAACTCTTCATCGATGTGTTCGAGGAAGAGGCCCGCAAGGTCGGCGGCGCGGCCTTCCTGGCGCAAGGTACGCTCTACCCGGACGTGATCGAGAGCGTCAGCTTCACCGGCGGCCCTTCGGTGACGATCAAGTCGCACCATAATGTCGGCGGGTTGCCCGAGCGGATGAACCTGAAGCTGGTCGAGCCGCTGCGCGATTTGTTTAAGGATGAAGTGCGCGTGCTGGGCCGCGAACTCGGCTTGCCCGACAGTCTCGTCGGCCGTCACCCCTTCCCAGGGCCGGGGCTCGCCATCCGCTTGCCGGGGTCCGAAATCACCCGCGACAAGCTCGATATCCTACGCGCCGCCGACGCGGTCTACCTCGACGAAATCCGCAAAGCCGGGTTCTACGATCAAATCTGGCAGGCGTTTGCCGTGCTGCTGCCCGTGCGCACCGTCGGCGTAATGGGCGACGCCCGCACTTACGATTACGCCTGCGCCCTCCGTGCCGTCACCTCCACGGACGGGATGACGGCGGATTACTTCCCCTTCCCCCATGATTTCCTTGGGCGGGTCGCCACGCGAATTATCAATGAAGTTCCGGGGATTAACCGGGTGAGTTACGATATTACCTCAAAGCCGCCCGGCACGATTGAGTGGGAGTGAGGCCGATGAGTTTGCCCCAAGCACCCTCCCCCCTCCTAAAGCTCCTCCTGGATTTCGGCCCGCTGCTGCTGTTCTTCCTTGTCTATGGCCGCAGCGATCTCTACACGGCGACGGCGGTGCTCATGGTGGCCTCGACGGTGAGTTTTATCGTGCTGTGGCGGCTTGAGCGGCGCATTCCGGTGATGCCGCTGCTCAATGTGGTGCTGGTCAGCGTTTTTGGCGGGCTAACGCTGTGGTTGGCCGATGAAACCTTCATCAAGATGAAGCCGACGCTGATTTACGGTTTATTTGCGCTGCTGTTGGTGGGCGGGCGGCTGCTGGGCCGCCAACCCTTGCGCGTCGTCTTCGGGCCGATGATGTCCCTTCAGGAACAGGGCTGGACATTGTTAACCTGGCGCTGGGCCATCTTCTTTGTCTTCCTCGCAGGCCTCAATGAAATTGCTTGGCGGGTTTTGACGACCGATCAATGGGTTACACTGAAGACTTTCGGTTTCATTCCAATTGTTATGCTGTTCGCGTTAACGCAGGCCCCTCTCATGACTCGCTATAAACTCGCGGAAGAGGCTGAATCTCCTAGAAGTT
>NZ_LAJY01000259.1 GCF_000963705.1 Elstera litoralis
CACAATCGGCACCAGCAACGGAATCCCCACGGCGATCCGCACAAAGGCCACTTGGAACGGATGCAGGTCCACCGTCGTCACCCGGATCAGCAGGCCCATCGTGGAAAACACCATCCCGGCAAGGATCATCCAGATTGCCGCCTGAACGGGCAGCGCACAGCGCTTGATTGCCGCATCCAAACTAGAATAGGGATGGGTCAGGAGGAGCGGCATCGGCATAAAGCATATCCTTCGGGCGATAAACCCAAGGCTTTCCGGCTGAAACGGGGCCGCTTCATCCTGGTCCCACAAACCAACGGTTTGGTGTGAAACTAAAGGAACCCAGCTATGCAGTTTCTGGTTATTGCCCGCGACGGCACCGACGCCGATGCCCTCGCCCGCCGTCTGGCGACGCGGGAAGCCCATCTGGACAACGTGAAAAAGTACAAGGAAACCGGGGAAATTCTAATCGGCGGCGCGCTCCTGAGCGCCGAAGGCACGATGAACGGCAGCGCTTTGATGGTGAATTTCGCCGACCGCGCCGCGCTCGACGCCTATCTCAGCACCGATCCCTACACGGTAAACGGCGTGTGGCAGACGTTCGAGATTACCGAAATGAAAGTGGCAGGGCTTTAACCCTGCGAGCGCGCGGGCGGAGGCCAAGCCCCCACCCGCGCCCGCCTTTACAGCGCGACCGTAAACGGCGCGCCGGTTTTGGCTTTCACCTCATCGACCGTCACGCCATCGGCAAGACCGATAAGGGTGAGGCCGCCGTTTTTACGGTCGATATCGAACACGGCAAGATCGGTAATCACCCGATCCACCACCTGCGTGCCCGTCAGCGGCAGGGTGCAGGCCGGAAGGATCTTCGGGCCGCCGTCTTTGTCGGTATGCTCCATGACGACGACGACGCGCTGAACCCCGGCAACGAGGTCCATCGCCCCGCCCATGCCCTTCACGAGCTTGCCGGGGATCATCCAATTGGCCAAATCGCCATTGGCCGCCACCTGCATCGCGCCCAAAATGGCGAGATTGACGTGACCGCCGCGAATCATGCCGAAGCTGGTGGCGCTATCGAAAAAGCTCGATTGCGGTAGCGCCGTCACGGTTTGCTTACCGGCATTGATGAGGTCCGGGTCTTCCTCGCCCTCGTAAGGAAAAGGCCCGATGCCGAGCATGCCGTTTTCGCTTTGCAGCGACACTTCCATGCCGTCGGGAATATAATTCGCCACCAGGGTCGGAATGCCGATCCCAAGGTTGACGTAGAAACCGTCGCGCAACTCTTGCGCCGCGCGCGCGGCCATTTGATCGCGGGTCCAAGCCATTGTTCTGCTCCGATCCGGGGTTAGGCGCGCTTGCGCGTGGTGCGTTGCTCGATGCGCTTTTCGGCGTCGGGCACATGCACGATGGCATTCACGAAAATACCGGGCGTGTGAACCGCGTCGGGATCGATCGCGCCGATCTCGACCAGATGCTCGCACTGAACCACGGTGAACTTGCCCGCCGTTGCCATCGGCGCGTTAAAGTTCCGCGCCGTTTTGCGGTAAACAAGATTGCCCTCGCGGTCGGATTTCCAGGCGTGGATGATCGCAAGATCGGCGACCAGCCCGGTTTCCAGCACGTAGTTTTCGCCGTTGAAGGCGCGCACGTCCTTGCCGTCGGCCACGATCGTGCCAACGCCCGTCTTCGTGTAGAAGCCCGCAATCCCGGCCCCGCCCGCGCGGCAGCGTTCGGCCAGCGTGCCTTGCGGGTTGAACTCAAGCTCCAACTCGCCCGAGAGGTAAAGCTGGGCAAAAAGCTTATTCTCCCCAACGTAGGACGAGATCATCTTTTTGATCTGGCGGGCTTCCAGCAGCGTGCCGAGGCCGACGCCATCGATGCCGCAATTGTTGGAAATCACCGTGAGGTTTTTTACCCCAGCCAGCTTAATGGCGGCGATCAAGGCATCTGGAATACCACAGAGGCCAAAGCCCCCGGCCATGATCGTCATGCCGTCGAACAAACGCCCGGCCAGGGCCTCGACGGCGGTCGCGTGGACCTTATTCATGCGATTCAGTCTCCCCCTCTGAGTGTCGCAATGCTTCCGGTTCGGAAGCCTTCTTAACAAGCGGCAAGCACCAAACGGGGTATTTTGCCGCACCGCAGTGTCGGGGGAGGCTCGAAGTTCGTCAATGTCCCTTTTGAGGAGGCACGCGGTCAAGCATGGAAAGGGTCGGCCAGCGCGTCAATGCGCGAACCGTTCCGTCAGGCTTACGACGCAAAGCCCAAACAGGTTCCAGCCAATCAGCAAAAACCGAACACTGAAGGTCACGGGCGATACTCATTGCGTTTCCAAAAGGAGCAATAAGGTCGATTATCCATAAATTTGGTCCATCCGACCAAGCATCCGTTGCCGGAGTCGCC
>NZ_LAJY01000026.1 GCF_000963705.1 Elstera litoralis
CAGGACGGTTCATATCGTCGGTATAATTGCCCTTGCCGGTCAAAAAACGCTTATCTTCCCGCCGCTTAACGGAAGTTCCAACTGACGTTACACTCATCGCCTCGTCCTCCCTGAACTCGGACTGATTCTGCTGATATTTATTTTATTATTCAGCAGCTTGCGCGGTTTGGCGCAGCGTTTGGGCCGCGTGTTGAACGGCCTTCACGATGTTATGGTAGCCGGTGCAACGGCAGATATTGCCTTCCAGCCAAGTGCGGATTTCATGTTCGCTCGGGTTCGGATTCTTCACCAGAAGATCCGCCGAACTCATCACCATGCCGGGGGTGCAGAAGCCGCACTGCAAGCCGTGATGCTCGCGAAACGCTTCCTGGACGGCATGGAGCACGCCCGCCTGCGCCAGCCCTTCGATGGTGCGAACCTCGGCACCATTGGCTTGCACCGCAAGGATCGTGCAGCTTTTCACCGAATCGCCGTTCACATGAACGGTACACGCCCCGCATTGGCTGGTGTCGCAGCCCACGTGCGTGCCGGTGAGGTGAAGGTTTTCGCGCAGCAACTGCACCAGCAGCGTGCGCGGCTCAACATCGGCAGAAACTTTTTTTTTTTGCCGTTAACGGTCACCGATACAGAAACTGTGCTCACACCCGAACCCTCCCTTCCGAGGTCAATCGCGCTCCAACGGCCCGCCCTTGTTAAATGGTGCGGTGCCTATTGTTGGTTGTGCGGTGCAGCATTGACGCTGACCCGCCTTCTCGGCGCTTATTTGCAAAAACTACTGTGGTTTCTTTGTGTTACGATTTCAAGCCACAACCGCAACTAACAGCCCGGCGAGAATCAAGAGGAGCCCGGAAATCCACAACCACGGCGCGAGGGCCTTGGTTTCCTGATCGACGACATCAACGATCTCATCCATTGCCTTGGCTTCGTCTGCCGTGGCGGGCGAGGCGGTTTCGGCGGGCGGCGGCGGGATATCGTCCAGCATCTCTGGCGAATCGGCGGCCGTTTCAGCGGCATCCTCGGCATCGAGAGCGGCGGCGCTTTCGGCGCTTACCAGCGTATTGAACTTCTGGAAAAACTCCGCTGCCAGACTTTTCGCGGCACCATCGATCAGGCGCGAGCCGATTTGCGCCAGTTTCCCACCAATTTGCGCATCGACCACATACGAAAGCTTGGTGCCCTCGGGCACGTCTTCGAGCTTCACCGTCGCCCCGCCCTTGGCAAAGCCCGCCGGGCCGCCTTTACCTTCGCCCTGAATGCGATAGCCGTTCGGCGGGTCGAGGTCGAGTAGCGTTACCTGGCCGGTGAAGCTGGCTTTCACCGGGCCGATTTTCGCGGTCACTTTCGCCGACAGTTCGGTATCGGACAGTTTGTCGATGGTTTCGCAGCCGGGGATGGCTTGCCGTAAAATCTCGGGGTCGTTCAGGGCACGCCACACGCGATCTCGCGGGGCGGCGATGATGGTTTCGCCGGTTAGGTCCATTTTTATTCTCCGCTGAAACGATCAAGCTTTACGGTAGCGAGGCGCACTCTGGGCTTCAAGGGGCGCGGTTGGTTTTGGGGCGAAAAGCGCCCGCATCCGTCCATAAGCCTTTAGTCGGCTTGAGCCGGGGCGCGAAACTCGCTATCGACGCTGGACTGAGAAAAAAACGAGGGGAGGGCTGGAATGCTCCGAGGAAAAAGAGGGCAAGGGCTTGTCGCGGGCGTAATCGCCTCGTCGCTGCTGATACTCGCGGGACCGGTTTTTGCCGCCGAAGGGGCGCCGGCGCTCTCGGGGGCGGGATTATCGCTGCTGTGGGCGCTGCCGTTCGCGGGGATTCTGCTGTCCATCGCCCTGTGCCCGCTGTTGGTTCCGGACCTCTGGCATCACCATCACGGTAAGATTTCAGTAGGGTGGGCGGCGCTGTTTCTGATTCCGAGCGCAGCCCTGCTGGGGCTCGATATTGCCGTGTACGAGCTGCTGCATGTGCTGCTGCTCGATTTCGTGCCCTTCATCATTCTGCTGACGGCGCTATTCACTGTTGCGGGCGGGGTGCGGTTGCGCGGCGGTTTCGTCGGCACCCCCGGATCGAATGTGGCGCTGCTGGCCTTCGGGGCCTTGATGGCCGGGTTCATGGGCACGACGGGGGCGGCAATGCTATTGGTCCAACCGCTGTTACGCGCCAATGAACGCCGGAAGCATAAGACGCATGTATTTGTTTTCTTTATCTTTCTTGTGGCGAACATCGGTGGCGCGTTAACCCCGCTGGGCGACCCGCCGCTGTTCTTGGGGTTCTTGAAGGGCGTTAGCTTCTTTTGGTTCACCGAGCATCTGCTGGCGCCGATGGTGGTGACGGGCGGGATTCTGCTGGCGGTTTTTTACGTAATCGACTGGTGGGCCTACCGCAAGGAAGCCCCCGAGGTGCGGGTATTGGGCGACCATGAGCGCGACAATCTCACGATCCAGGGCTTGCGGAACATTGCGCTGCTGATGGGGATCGTTGCGGCGGTGCTGCTGTCGGGCTTGCGCGACCTTGGAACCTTCATCACTGTGTATCATGTGCCGATCAGCGGGCAGCAGTTGGCGCGCGATGCCGCTTTGATCGTGATTATTTTCGTCTCGTTGAAGCTCACCCGGCACGGTATCCGCGACGAAAATCACTTCAATTGGGGGCCGATGCTGGAAGTCGGCAAGCTGTTTATCGGGATTTTCATTACCATCATTCCGGCGATTGCCATTCTACGCGCGGGCTCCGATGGCGCTTTGGCCGAACTGGTGGCCTTTGCCAACCCGAACGGCGCGCCCGATATTGCGCGCTACTTTTGGCTCACCGGGATTCTGTCGAGCTTCCTCGATAACGCGCCGACGTTCCTGGTGTTCTTCAATCTCGCGGGCGGCGACCCCATCGCCTTGATGGGGCCGATGGCAACGACGCTCACGGCGATTTCCGCCGGGGCCGTGTTCATGGGGGCGAATACCTATATCGGCAATGCCCCGAACTTCATGGTGAAGGCCGTTGTTGAACATCGTGGCGTCAAGATGCCGAGTTTCTTCGGCTATATGGGCTGGTCAGTGGCACTCTTGGTGCCTACCTTCATCGCGGTGACGTTTATTTTCTTCCGCTGAGGGGGCATGGATCGACCAATCCTGATTGCGGGCGAGATTTACAGGGATTCGAGCTACGGGCGGCGGCATCCGCTGGCTATCGCGCGGGTCTCGTCCACGGTCGATCTCATCCGCGCACTCGGTTGGCTCGATCCCGCCCATTATATTGACGCGCCCCAGGCGACGCCGGAAGAGCTCGCCCGCTTTCATACGCCCGACTATATCGCGGCGCTGTTGGAAACCGAGGCGACCCAGGCGGCCCCTTTAGCGGTGCGGGAGAAATATAACATCGGGCGCGCGGGCAATCCGATCTTCCCGGAAATGTTCCGCCGCCCGGCCACCGCCGCCGGGGCGGGGCTGATGGCCGCCGATCTGATTGCCCAAGGCGCGCACTGCATCCATTCGCCGGCGGGCGGCACCCACCACGGACGGCCGGCGCAGGCGAGCGGTTTTTGCTATGTTAACGACCCCGCCCTCACGCTCTTGCGGCTGCTGGATCAAGGGTTTACGCGCATTCTCTATCTCGACTTTGACGCGCACCACGGCGACGGGGTGGAAGCCGCCTTTACCGGCGATCCGCGTGTTCTCTGTGTGTCGATCCACGAGGAAAAAAACGTTGGCCCTTCTCCGGCGCGCTGACCGACCGGGCGGAGGGCTCGGCCTTCAATCTGCCCGTGCCTGCCGATTTTAACGATAGCGAGCTTGGTTTTATTGTCGAAACCCTCGTTCTGCCGGTGGGTCGGGCCTTTGCGCCGGAAGTCGTGGTGATCCAGGCGGGGGCCGATGGGCTGGCGGAAGACCCGTTGAGCCGCCTGACCCTCTCCAACGGCGCGCTGTGGCAGGCGGTTCGGGCCGGGCAGGGGCTCGCTCCGCAGGCGATCATTCTCGGTGGTGGCGGTTATAATCCTTGGTCGGTGACGCGCGCCTGGGCAGGGCTGTGGGGCTGCCTGAATGGGTTCGATCTGCCAGGCCGTCTGCCTGCGGCGGGCGAGGCGGTGCTAAGGGGGCTCGTCTGGGATCACCGTTTGGGCCGCGCGCCGCCCGAAGACTGGTTCACCACTCTTCGGGACCCGCCGCGTCCCGGCCCGATCCGCCCGGAGATCTCCCAGGGCGTCGATTGGCTGCTGGCGGAGGCGGCGCGGGCTGGGCTATAGGGAAAGCCTCTGGAGAGGGAGACTATCATGCGGCTGATTATTGCGCTTTGCCTTCTGGTTGGGCTTGCCGGGGTGTTCCCTGCACCTATTCGTGCCGAAACCTTGTTGGCGCAAGGCACGCAAAGCTTCGAGAAAGCGCCGCTGACCATCCGTAGTCAGGGCCGTGACCTGCGCTTTACGGTGGAACTGGCCCTCACGCCGGGGCAAATGTCGCAAGGGCTGATGTACCGCCGGGCGCTGGCCCCCGACGCCGGAATGCTGTTCTTGCATCCGCAGGAACAGGAGTTGGCGATGTGGATGGCCAATACGCTGATTCCGCTCGATATGCTGTTCATCCGCGCCGATGGTCGGATTCATCGCATTCAAGAACGCGCGGTGCCGCTGTCGGAAACCACGATCAGTTCCGGCGGGCGGGTGAAGGCGGTTCTGGAGCTTGCCGGCGGCGCGGCGGCGCGGCTCGGGCTGAAGCCCGGCGATGTGGTTGTTTTCCCCGGCCTCGGCACGCCTTAAAGCCGCCGGGAGTTTTCCGCTGTTGCACCTGCGACACTGACCCGGTAAAAGCCTTACGAACGGTCGAACCGTGATGTCGGGGCGTAGCGCAGTCTGGTAGCGCGCCTGCTTTGGGAGCAGGATGTCGGGGGTTCAAATCCTCTCGCCCCGACCAAACGGTTCTGCGACCCTCTCTTGCGGAAGAGCTTACACCCATGTCCTTGCCCGTTATCGCCACCGCCGGTCCCGCCGCCCGCATTTATCGCCCGGCGAAGAACGCTATGCAGTCGGGCAAGGCCCTAACTAAAGCCTGGGTGCTGGAGTTCGAACCCACCGCCGCCCGCGTGCCGGAACCCTTGATGGGCTGGGTCTCGGGTCGCGATACGCAGGCGCAGGTTCGGCTGAGCTTCGATACGAAGGACGAGGCAGTCGCCTACGCCCAGCGCAATGGTTTGGCGGCGACGATCAGCGAGCCGCAGACCGCGAGCTTGAAAATCCGCGCTTACGCCGATAACTTCCGCCCGGGCCGCATCCGCTGGTAGCAGCGGTGGCCATCGGGCATCGGCGCCCGTAGCTCAACAGGATAGAGCAACCGGCTTCTACCCGGTTGGTTGGGGGTTCGATTCCCTCCGGGCGCGCCAATCCCGTTTTTACTCCGGCTTCAACAGATCCCGGATCATCGTCGCGACATGCTGAACCCCCGCATCGCCCCGGCGACGATTATGCCAAGCGAGGTGCAGGGGAAACCCCTCGGCGGGAATCGGCGGCGCGAACACGGCAAAATCATCGGCGGTGTTAGACGGTAGGCATCGGCTGGGCAGCATCGCGATCATGTCCGACGCCAAAAGCAGCGGCGGCACCATCAGAAAACTGGGCAGAACCATTCCGACGCGCCGGTGCAATCCGCGCTGTGCAAGACTGCGGTCGAGCGGCGTTTGCGTTTCGCCCCGCCCCGACACGAGGATGTGGGGGAACGCCAGCCAGCGCGCCAAAGTGAAATCGGCGGCGGCGGGATGCGCTTTACGCATGGCGACGGAATAGGTTTCGCGCAGAAGCTCAATGCGCTGGATCGACGCGTCCACGTCGGGAAAGACCGATACGGCGAGATCGGAATTGCCCTTGGTCAGCCCGTCCAAGGCGGTGGCCGCGCCGTGCCAGGTTGAATGACGAGATCCAACCCCGGCGCGGTCTTACTCAAGCGGTGATGCAGCGGCCCGACGATCATCGCCGCCGGGTGATCGGCCATGATGATGCGAATGGTCTGGCGCAGCGTGGCAAGATCCGTTTCGGGTGGGTTCACCAGCCCTTGGATATCGGCCAGCAGCGATTTGATCGGCGCGCGGAGGGCTTCGGCCTTTGGCGTTGCCCGCATGCCGGCCTTGCCACGCTCCAGGAGAGGGTCGGCGAACAGATGGCGGCAGCGCTCCAAGGCGGCGGAGGTCGCGGGTTGCGACAGGCCCAGCCGGTCTGCGGCGCGTGAGACATGGGCCTCGTCCAGCAGCGCGTCGAGGATCACCAGCAGGTTCAGATCGATGGTTCGTAAATTCATAAAACGAATAATATACTATAGTAACTATCGATTGGAGTGATTTAAGTCAGCCCCTCATTCTGTCCTCACACCCCCATTGAGGACAACATGATGAGCAAGACCCTAATTCTCCTATTCCACCCGGATCTAAACGGCTCGCGCGCCAATAAGGCGCTGAGCGCCGCCGCCTGGGGCGTGCCGGGCGTGTAACTTGTCGATATGTATGGGCTGTACCCGAGCGGCGCGATCGATGCCGATGCAGAAGTCGCGCGCCTGCTCAGCGCTGATCGGATCGTCTTGCAGTTCCCGGTGCAATGGTATTCCACGCCCGCGCTGCTGAAAGCCTGGCAAGACGCCGTGCTCACCCGGATGTTCTATATCCGCTACGAGCAGGAGGGAAAGCTGTTGGAAGGGGTGCCGTTGTTGGTGGCGGCGACGGCGGGGAATTTAGCCGAAGCCTATTCCTCCACCGGGGAAAACCTGTTTCCACTCACCGATCTGTTGCGCCCGCTGCAAGCGACGGCGAACCGCTGCGGTTTGCCCTGGTCGCCACCGTTCCTGGTTTATCGCGCTAATAAGCTCGCCCCCGAAGCGCTGGCGGTGGCGGCGCAGCGCTACGTGCATCGTTTGAATAGTTGGCGGGAGGGGGCGGGAGTCGGCGAAGCACCGACCCCGGAAGGCGAAATTTCGGCGATTTGGGGGTAGGCCATGATCGCGCTTGCCGCCTATGCGACCCTGATTGGGCTTTTTGGGCAGTTTGCTCTCGCGGGCCTGTCGCTATTTGCCGATGCCGCCCTCTGGGAGGGCCACGTCGGCCTTGGGTTCCTACTGATGCTCCCCATCGGCGCGCTGCTGATTGGAACGCAGCATCACCCCCGGCATCGGCCCTTGCGCTGGTGGGCCTTAGTCACGGCACTGCTCTATTGCCTGCAAATCCTGTGGATGATTTTAGGCGAGGACGGGCCGGGGCTGTTCAAGGCGCTCCATGTCGCCAATGCGCCGCTGCTGCTGATGGCGGCCTTCGTTCTGGCTACCAAGATCGAGCGCCGGGCGGCTAGGGACGCAGCAGCCCGTGACGGGTCAGCAGACTCACCGCGAGCGGCCCCGTAAGCGCGTCGCGCAGGGCGCGGGTTTCGGGCCGGTCGCGCCCGGCGACGATATCGAGCGTATAGCGCAGGCTCACTTCCAGATCGGCGGGGGCGGTGCCGGAGAGTTCCAGATGGGGGCGGTGAACGAGCAGGCTCGCCGGAACGAAGGCCGCCGGGATTTGACCGTCATCGAGAGCCGAGGCAAGATCGGCAAGGGCGGGGAAGGATTGCAGCAGCGCAATCGACGGCGGCTCCAACCGCAGGGATTGCAGGAAGCCGGTGGTGAGGCGAGACAGGGTATCGTCCGCCCCCGTCACCATGCCGATGAGATTGCCCTCCAGCGGCACGACCAGATTGACGCCGGGCCGCAGCCGGATCGGCGTTGCGCGCTCGCTGCGGACGATCAAGACGAGCCTGTCCTTAGCAAAAACCTGCTCGCCGCCGAGGTCGAGCCGCCCGGCTTCCAGTAACTGCCCGCGCTGAGTGGGATCGTCGGTGATGACGAGATCGACGGCGGCATCGGCATCCAGCCGCGCCATAAGCTCGCCCGCGCTGGCGGCTTTGATCGTAATCGGGCGTTTTTGGCGCGGTTTCGGCCAGAATTTCTTTCAAAGGTTCGATCAGTTGAAACGGCGCGAGCAACACGGGGGCTTGGGCTTTCGCCGTGACCGGGCGGGCCGGGGCGGCGGGCTTGGTTTGGGCCAGAGCAGGCATCACGCCGAAAACGAGGGCCACGGTTCCCAACAGCAGGGGGCGACGGGCGATTCCAAAACGGTTCGGCATAATCTCTGGACCTTTCTTTTTAGTGCGATGCGCCGTGTTTATAGAGATCCTGTGGCGAAATTAGGGGCTCGCTGGTGATGTCCCAGGTGCCTTTATCCGTCGCCGCGCGGTTGAAGAAGCAGGAGCGGCGGCCGGTATGGCAGGCGACGCCCTCTTGCTCCACCACAGCCAACAGGCAATCGCCGTCGCAATCGAGCCGCAGTTCGATGAGATGCTGCACTTGGCCGGAGGTTTCGCCCTTACGCCACAGGCTTTGCCGCGAGCGCGACCAGTAGCAAACGCGGCCCGTGGTGAGGGTTTCGGCGACGGCGTCGCGGTTCATCCAGGCCATCATCAGCACCTCGCCGCCGTCTTTCGCCTGGGCGATGACGGGGACGAGGCCGTTGGCGTCGAACTGAACCGCGTCCAGCAAATCGGCAATCTCAGTTCCGGACATATAGGCAGTTCCTTCAAGTCTCACTATGATCGGGGCGGGAGCTTGGCAGAGGGGCGGGCGTTTTTGGCAATCGATCACGATCATAGCTTCTGTGTAACCAGTGCAATGGCGCAGGCGGACGCGCTCTGCGCTGCGCGCGGCGTGCGCCTCACCCCCGTTCGCCGCCGGGTGCTGGAGTTGATCTGGCGTAGTCACGCGCCGGTCGGGGCCTATGCCATGCTCGACGTGCTGCGGCTGGAAGGCTTCAACGCCCAGCCGCCGACCGTCTATCGCGCGTTGGAGTTTCTCAGCGAGCAGGGGCTGATCCACCGGCTCGAATCGCGGAATGCCTTCATTGGCTGCCCGTCGCCCGATCACCCCCATCAGGCGCTGTACCTGATCTGCACTCACTGCGGCACAGTGGAGGAGCAGGAAGACAGCCCGGCGCTAACGGAGGCGCTCACGGCGCTTGCGGAGAAGACGGGGTTTCGGATTATGGGCCGCACGCTCGAACTCACCGGCCTGTGCCGGGGCTGCCAAGCGGCCCAATCGGCGGCGTAAGGGTTGGGGGCCGAAACCCCCAACCGCAAAGATTAAGCCTGGAAGGCTTTCATCCGCTCGAACCCGGCGGCCAGATCGGCTTTCAGATCGTCGATATGCTCAAGCCCAACGCTGAGGCGCAGCATCTGCCCCGGCTCGGTCCAGGCGGTCGCGGTGCGGATTGGGCGCGGGTTGCAGGGCACGATCAGGCTTTCGAACCCGCCCCAGCTAAAGCCCATACCGAACAGCGAGAGATGATCGAGAAACGCCGCCAACGCCGGCTTTTCGATGGGATGCAGGATGATGCTGAACAGGCCGCTCGCGCCAGTAAAGTCCCGCTTCCACAGGACATGGCCGGGGCAGTCG
>NZ_LAJY01000260.1 GCF_000963705.1 Elstera litoralis
ATAAATCGCATCCAGGATGGTCTTCTTATTGACGGCCAGGTTCAGCGCTTGGCGCACGCGCTTATCGCCGAACGGGGCTTTTTCGGTATTGAAGGAGATGTAACCGACGTTCAGGCCCGCCTGTTGCAGAACCTTCAGGTTGGCATCCTTCTTCAGCGCTTCGACATCCGCCGGGTTCGGATAGGCGGCGACATGGCATTCGCCCGCCTTCAGCTTATTCACGCGCTGGGCGCTATCCGGCGTAATCGCGAAAATGAGATCGTCGATCGCCTGCTTGCCCTCGAAATAGTCGGGATGGGCTTTGAAGCGGATCGTCGAATCTTTAACGTAATCGACGTAGGTGAACGGACCCGTGCCGACCGGCTTCAGGTCGATATCGTCCATCTTGCCCTGCTTTTGCAGCTGGTCGGCATATTCTTTCGAATAAACCGACATAAACGCCATCGCAAGGTTGGTGATGAAGGGCGAAAGCGGATCTTTGATCGTCAGACGGACGGTCAAATCATCAAGCTTTTCCACTTTTTCGAGCTCAGCCGACATGCCGAGATCGTCGAAATACTGGTACTTGCCGCCGCCGACCGGATTATAGGGATGATCCTTCTTCCACTGCCGTTCGATCGAAAACAGCACGTCATCGGCCGTCAGCGTCCGGGTCGGCTTGAAGAAGGATGTGGTCTGGAACTTTACGCCCTTGCGCAGCGTGAAGGTATAAACCTTACCATCCGCCGACACTTCGTATTTTTCAGCCAGCGAATTGATGATGTTGGTCGAACCGCGTTCGAAGTCGATCAGACGGTTATAAACCGTCGCCGCCGCCGCCGTGCTGGTCGTGCCGGACGTTGAGCGCGCCGGGCTGAAATTCTCCGGGCTGCCTTCCGAGCAGAAAATCAAAGTTTTGGCTTGCACCGTGCCAGCCAAAAAGCGCCGCCGCCATCGAAACCGATGCAAGCGTTAATGTGCGATAGGTCACCCTGTATACTCCCGCTAAAACGAGACTGAAGCCCGCCCCGGTCATCTTCGAACCGTGAGCATCCTCATTTGATAGTCTATTTTGTAACCAAATGTCATGCCGAAATGAGCTTGAGCGCCCGCTAAGAATGCGGGGATTCATGAAAAATTTAGCCATTATATAGATAAATTATTTCCGATACATGTCTGGACCTTTTCAATTTCGCTCTTTATCGTTATTTCACTGAGTGAACGCCCTCCCGCCCTAGGAACGCCGATGCCGTCTTCGCCCTCTCCCCTTTTGGCCGAAATCACCCGTGGCGGGATTGTCGAAAGCGCCCATCGCGGCTGTGCGGTGGTGGTCGATGCCGGGGGCACGATTCTGGCGGAATGGGGCGATAGCACGCGCCTCACCTATCCGCGCTCGTCCAATAAAATTCTGCAAGCCCTGCCGTTGGTCGAAAGCGGCGCGGCGGATCGCTTCGCCCTGAGCAAGGCCGAACTGGCGCTGGCCTGCGCCTCCCATCGCGGCGAGGCCGGGCACGTCGAAACCGTGCGCGCGTGGCTGGGCCGAATGGGGCTGTCCGACGCCGATCTCGAATGCGGCAGCCATTGGCCCTTCGATGAAACGGCCATGATCGCGCTGGCGCGCAGTGGGGCCATGCCGACCGCCGCCCATAATAATTGCTCCGGCAAGCACACGGGCTTTCTCGCCACCGCCCTGCACCTGGGCGAGCCGTTGCCGGGCTATGTCGGCTACGATCACCCGGTGCAGCGCCGCATTACCGAAACCCTCTCGGACATGCTGGAGGTCGATCTTTTTTGCCGCCCCGTGGGGCGCGGACGGCTGCGGGATTCCGACGATGGCCGCCCCGTTGAAATCTTTGGCTCTTGCGATGGCCAAATGCGCCGACCCATCGCGCCTGCCCACCCGCCGGGCCGAAGCGGTGCGCCGTCTGGTCGATGCGATGGCGACGGAAGGTTTCTATGTCGATGGCACCCTCGGCTTTGCCACGCGGCTGATGGCGGTCGCGGGGGCGCAGATCGTCTGCAAGATCGGCGCGGAGGGCGTGTTCACCGCGATTGTACGCGAGAAAGGCTGGGGCATCGCCTGAAAATCGAGGACGGCACCCCGCGCGCGGCGGAAATTGCCTTGGGCGGTATTCTACGGCATCTCGGCCTGCTCACGGAAGATCAGCAGCGGGCGCTCGCCGCCATCCTGACCGTCCCAGTGACAACCCGCGCCGGGCTGCATGTGGGCGATCTGCGCGCCGCCGATCTGGGGACACCGGGCGCGTTTTAGCGCCGGTACAGAATCATTCCGGCGTGATGCAGCACCCCGCCGATAAAATCGCCGTCGGCGGTAAACCCCGTATCGTCCCAATAGTCGATATGGGTGCCTTTCACCGCATAGCGGCCTTCATAGGCGTTTTCCCGCGTGCCGCGCGCTTCGCGGTAGCGACCGTTAGGCAGCAGTTCGTGACGAATGTAGCCGTCTGCCGTAACCCAAAGGCCGATGTAGGGATGCGGGTCCGTCATTGCGGCCTCCTGGGCGATATAGGTCTCGGTAAACACCAGCGAGGGGAGCGGGCTTTGCGCCGCGCTTCCCATCGAGGCAAGAAAGAGGATGGGCGAGAGGAGCCGCCCCAAGCGGGCAAAGCGTCTCGCTCCCCAGGAATTGAGGCGGCGCATGAGAAAATGCTCCTAATTTTAAGAATTAATAGGGGCTGGCGGTGGGGCGAACGATGATTTCGCTCACGTCCACCCCGCTGGGCTGATCCACCGCAAAGGCAATCGCCTCGGCAATGGCGCGGGCCGGTAGGGCGATTTTGCGGAAATCTTCCATCATCGCCTTCGCCCCCGGATCGGTGATCGTGTCCGCAAGGTCGGATTCGGTGACGCCCGGCGAGATTACCGTTACGCGGATTTTGTCATTCTCCTGGCGCAAGCCTTCGGAAATCGCCAGCACGGCATATTTCGTCGCGCAATAGACCGCCGCCGTCGGATACACCGCGTGTCCGCCGATGGACGAAATATTGATGACCTGCCCGCCGCCCTGCTGCTGCATGATCGGCAGAACGGCAGCGATTCCGTGCAGGACGCCGCGAATATTCACGTCGATCATGCGGTTCCACTCGTCGAGCTTCAGGGCGGCCAGCGGCGACAGCGGCATCAGCCCGGCGTTATTCACCAGCACGTCGAGCCGCCCGAAACGCGTGACCGCCGCATGGATGAATTGATCGACGCTGTCTTGATCGGTCACATCGACCGGCTGCACCAGCACTGTGCCGCCCGCCGCGCGGATTGTCGCCGCCAGCGCGTCCAGGCGATCCGTGCGCCGCGCGCCGATGACTACCTGGCGCCGCGCGCCGCCAGAAGTTCCGCCGTGGCCGCGCCAATCCCGCTGCTGGCGCCGGTGATCGCAATGATTTTTGCTTGGGTCATTCTGCTTCTTCTCCGGTTTTTTCCGCAGGCCGTATGCCCTGGGGACGAGAAGAAACTTAGCGATTGGGTCGACGAAGGCGGTAGACCAGGGCTCGCGCGTTCTTGCCTAATTCTCCAAACCTTACGCCCCCGCCATGAGCGCGGGCGTATCGCGCAGCCGGGCGGTATCGCGTTTTGGCGGCGCGCCGAACAGGCGGCGGTATTCGCGGCTGAACTGGGAGGGGCTTTCGTAGCCGACGCTGAAAGCCGCCTCCGCCGCATCCATCGCTTCGGCCAGAATCAGGCGGCGCGCCTCCTGCAAGCGAATATGCTTTTGGAACTGCAACGGGCTCATTTGCGTCACGAGGCGGAAATGATGGTGCAGGGCCGAGGGGCTCATCCGCGCCTCCTGGGCCAGATGCTCCACCCGCAGGCTTTCGCGGAAATTCTCCTTAATCCAACCGATCGCGCGGCTGACGCGCTGGTGCTGGCTGTCGGGCCGGGCAATCCGCATGAGCCGCGCGCCCTGATCGCCGGTCAGCGCCCGATAGAGAATTTCCCGCTCCACCAACGGGGCTAAAATTGCCTGATCCTCCGGCGTGTCGAGCAGTCGGGCGAGGCGCAAAAAGGCCTCTAGCAGCGGTGGCGTAACCGAACTGAGGAAAAGCCCGGCGGTCTCCTTCGGCTCGGTCGCGGGTGCGCGCTCGCCCAAGGCAAGAATCACCTCGTTCAGCAGATGGGCATCAAGGTCGTAACGCAGACAGAGGTATGGTTCCGCCGCCGTCGCGCGGATAACCTGCCCCGAGATGGGCAGATCGACCGAGACGACCAGATAGCTCGACGAATCGTACTGAAACATTTCCGTGCCGAGCATCACCTGCTTCGCCCCCTGGACGATCAAGCAGAGGGCCGGTTGATGCAGCGCCTGGATCGGCTCGGTCGGCGCATTCGCCCGGATGAGCCCGAAGCGCGGTACGGCGGTTGTCACAATACCATCGCCAGGGGCATGGCGCGTCGCCAAAGCCGCCAACTCAGCCAGAAGTCCGAACGTCGACATTGTGAAACTCCCCCACTTCGACCCGTAATTTAGGACCTCCCCCCGCGTGATGGCGAGCCCCCTCGCCCCGCTTTTAGAGTCTTCGGCAATTCTTGTGGAGAATCAGGCAATAAGCCCTCTTTTCGCGAGCGCTGCTTTCGGCCAAGGTGAGCGCGAGACGCGCCGCGCCGCCTATGCTATGGGTGCGGCTCTGGACGATTGACGGCGTGGGAGCGGCAACGAATGCACTTTCGGAAATCCCTGAGCGGAGCCTTACGCTGGCGCACGGCGCTGGCGCTCGTGCTGCTCGGCCCGGCCCTATGCCGCCTGCGCGCAAACGGCCCCCGCCCCCATGCCGCTGGCGAGCGAACCCGCCATCGTGCAGGTGCAATCGCCGTTGGGGGCCTATCTCGCCAGCACCAGCGCCGCCACGGCGGGCGATTACGCCGCCGCCGCCGATCTCTCCATGCAAGCGCTGGCCGATGATCCCAATAACCTCGACCTGATGCGCCGCGCCTTTGTGTTCAGCACCGGCGAGGGGCGCATGGAACAGGCCGTGCAACTCGCCCGCCGCCTCACCGCGCGCGACCCCAGCTTCCCGCTGGCACAAATCGTCCTCGCCTTCGAAGATGTCGGCAGCGGCCATAAGGAAGACGCCGAAAAGCGCATCGCCGCGCTGCCGCGTTCCGGCGTCAATAATCTGCTGCTGCCCGTCGTCGGGGCCTGGATCGCTGCCTCTCAAAGCAAATGGGACGCCGCCGAGCAATCCTTGCGCCCGCTCGCCGATATATCGCCGCTGGCTGGGCTCTATGATTATCACAATGCCCTCATCGCCGCGCGCCGGGGCGATAAGGCCGCGCTGGAAACCGCCATCGACTCGCTGCTAAAGGCCGATGAAACGCCGCCGCTGCGCATTGTCGAGCTCGCTGGGGCCTTCTATGAAAACACTCAGCGCCCGGAAAAAGCCAAAGCGCTCTACGATGTCTATCAGGCGCGCAACCCGGATACGCTCTATCTAACCAATGCCTACCGCCGCTTGGTCGATAAAACCCCGCCGCCGCGCTTGGCCTTAACCGATAAGGAAGGGCTGGCGGAAGCGCTGTTCGATGTGGCGACCCTCATTCAGCGCGAGCGCCAGGGCAATGAAACGGCACTGATCTACACGCGCCTCGTGCTCTCGCTGCGCCCGGATTTCCCCGCCGCGCAAATGCTGCTGGCGGAGATTCTGGAAACCCAGAACCGCGAAGCCGCCGCGATCAAAACCTATCAGAGCATCGGGCCGGACTCGCCCTTCCGCTGGGTCGCCCGCCTGCGCGTGGCCGGAAACCGCGACGCCCTGGGCGATACCGACGGCGCGCTCGCTGACCTCAAACAAATGGCGCTCGAACGCCCCGAGCGCGACGATGCCTTGGGCTATGCGGGCGATCTGCTGCGCCAGCACAGCCGCTTTGCCGAAGCCGTCGTTCTTTACGATAGCGCCTTCGGGCGCATCCCGAAAATCGAACGCCGCCACGCCTCGCTTCTTTTCAACCGCGCGATTGCCTTGGAACGCTCGGGCCAAGTCGACCGCGCCATCGAGGACCTGCAACGGGCGCTCAGCCTGGAACCCGATCAACCCTATATTCTCAACTACCTCGGCTATACCTGGGTCGATCAGGGCAAGAACCTGGAGCAGGGCCGCAAGATGCTGGAAAAGGCGGTCGAGCTGCGCCCGCGCGACGGGGCCATCGTCGATAGTCTCGGCTGGGCCTTCTATCGCCTGGGCGATCTGCCGCGCGCCGTGCGCTGGCTGGAGCGCGCCGTCGAACTGAAGCCGGGCGATCCCACCGTCAACGATCATTTGGGCGATGCCTATTGGCGCACGGGCCGCAAGCGCGAGGCGGGTTTCCAGTGGGAACGCTCGCTGAAGCTGAACCCCGAGCCGAAAGACCGCGCGCAAACCGAACGCAAACTCAAAGAGGGTCTGCCGACGCCGTGACGATGGTTATGCCGGATACTCTCACCGATCTCGCGCCCGCTAAGATCAACCTCACTCTGCGGGTCTTGGGCCAGCGCGCCGATGGTTATCATCGGCTGGACTCGCTGGTGGGCTTTGCCGAAATCGGCGACCGGCTGAGCGTGGCGGCAAGCGAGAGCCTATCGCTCACCATCACCGGCCCCTTCGCAAGCGCTACGGGCAACACCCCC